>JAQTRA010000006.1 GCA_028712045.1 Candidatus Omnitrophota bacterium
GATGGCCGCGGTTTTAGTGGCCGCCAAAGCTTTTTTGTATTCCAGGGCAGTTATATTTTTACCGAATATTTTTCCAACAGGTTTTTCGTCTTCGTTACTGCTTGAACTGCCAAATCCCCAGAGGGCAAAAGCCGGGATGATAATTATCGCTAGGCCGATCCAGATTTTTTTAGCAGTTTTCTTATTACGTAAAATTCTTAGCATTTTTAGCCTCCGTTATATTCATTAATTATAAGCCAAAATTCAGGGATTGCAATAATCATTTTAAACTTGTCAGGACAGTTATAAAATATTTCTTGACAAAAAAGAAGAGCATGTTATACTTTTAATTGACAGAGATGTCAGCACGGTAAAGAAGCCCCAGATTGTCTGGGGTTTTTCTATTTTTTAGGGACAAAGTTGCCCTTTTTAGAGCGAATATGCTTTGAAAAGGGCTTTATTTTTTTAAAGACAGAGACGTCTTCAGCTTATTTACAGCGGAAACGTCTCTTTTTATTTGAGGCGGGAAAGGGAATAATGAAAAAACTAAGGATTACCTTAGTAGTTCTATTAATGACTGTTTTAAGCTTTAGCGGGCTTTACGCTACGCCTTCGACACTTATTTGGGCGCCGTCAACGGATATTCAGCCCTATAAAAAGATACATTTTGGTTATGATCTTTATGCGCCGACAACCAGTAAAGGCACTAACGCGGATAATTATGACCAGCATCTTTATGTTTTACAGGATTGGGGCCTAACCTTTAGTTTGTTATCGGATAATCCAGAGGAAAATCTGCTGGGTAAATTATGGGTTCCTCTGGGTAAGGTTATGGCGGAAACCGGATTTGATTATAAAAAAGGCCTGGGTTCATTTTATGATTCAACGCCCTGGTATTTCCACTTTAAATTCGGCGTGCCCGAAGATGCTTATTTTAAAAATATGCCGGCTATTGCGCTTGGCGCCTACGATATGGGCGTAAGAGCTAACCGGACTAACGATAATATTTGGTATGGCAGGGTGGCTAAGACAATTAATATAGGTAAGCTTAATTTAGGAAGGTTCTCCGGTGGATATTTTGTCGGCAATGGCAGGTTGTTACGGGATAAGAATAGCCTGCGGGATAATGCCGGCCCAATGATCGCCTGGGAGCGCGTAATGACAGAATTAAGCGATAAATTATGGTTATGCGTTGATTACCAGGGTACACAATCTGCATATGGCGCTTTGAACGCGGGTTTTGCCTATAACCTGACTAAGGATATTTCAGCGTTACTGGCGTATGATATTTACAATAACCGTAATTTAACCGATACTTTAACGTTTCAGTTTGATGTTAATTTTTAAATTATTTATAAATTTAAGCGGAGGTAAAGATGATTAATTCAGGCGATACAGCGTGGGTTTTAATGTCCTCAGCCCTGGTTTTGCTGATGACTCCGGCTTTAGCATTTTTTTACGGCGGCATGGTCAGGCGTAAAAATATTTTAAGTGTTTTAATGCAGTGTTTTATCGTGATGTGCGTTTTAAGTATTCATTGGGTATTGATCGGTTATAGCCTTTCTTTCGCGCCGGCAAAGGGTTTTTGGGGCGGGTTGCAATGGTTTGGGCTGCGGGGTGTGGGTTTAGAGCCGTACGCGGATTATGCCGCGACTATCCCGCATCAGGCATTTATGATATTTCAGGGAATGTTTGCCATTATCACTCCGGCTTTAATTATCGGCGCGTTTGCGGAGAGGATGAAATTTTCGGCGTTTCTAATTTTTACTTTGCTCTGGGCAACATTTGTTTATGCACCGCTTTGTCATTGGATTTGGGGGATAGGCGGTTTTTTGCGTAATTTAGGCGCGCTGGATTTTGCCGGGGGCACAGTTGTGCATATCAACGCCGGAATTGCTGCGCTAATTACGGCAATTGTCTTGGGCAGGCGGACTAATCTGGATAAAAATGTCCCTACTCCGCATAATATGCCGTTTGTGGTTTTAGGTACGGGCCTTTTATGGTTTGGTTGGTTTGGTTTTAATGCTGGCAGCGCTTTAGCCGCCAATGGTTTAGCGGTAAACGCATTTGTCGTTACGAATACGGCAGCAGCGGCAGGGGGTTTAAGCTGGGCGTTGATCGAATGGCTGCATAATGGAAAGCCGACGATATTCGGTTTATGTTCAGGAGCAGTTGCCGGGTTAGTAGCGATTACTCCAGCTGCGGGATTTGTCAGCGTAATCCCGGCGATCATCATCGGGCTGCTGGTAAGTGTGTTTTGTTTTATCGCCGTTACCGTGATCAAACCTAAATTCGGTTATGATGATTCTCTGGATGCTTTTGGCGTGCACTGTGTAGGCGGTATTTGGGGCGCTTTAGCTACCGGATTATTCGCCTCTAAGGCCGTAAATGCCGCCGGCGCCAACGGGTTATTTTTTGGCAATCCCAAACAGCTTTTTATACAGCTTGCCGCGGTAGCTTTAACTATTGTTTATACCAGTGTGCTTACAATAGTCATTTATAAAATAGTGGATTTGTTTATTGGCGTAAGAGTGGATGAAAAATCTGAAGCCATGGGCCTGGATCTTACACAGCATCATGAAAGGGCATATACTATTTTGGAGTAAGTTATTAAAACGCGGAGGAAAACATGAAATTAATTATTGCGATTATTCAGCCGAATAAGTTAGAAGAAGTAAAAGATGAATTATACAAAGCAGAAGTTAATCTTTTGACGGTAAGTGAAGTGTTGGGCCATGGCCGGCAAAGAGGCGTAACTGAAATTTACCGCGGAGCCAAAGAAACGGGCAACCTTTTACGGAAAATCCGTTTGGAGATCGCGGTAAATGAGGATTTTGTTGAGCCGACGATCAAGGCAATTGTCAAAGCCGCCAGGACAGGCGAGACCGGCGATGGTAAGATCTTTGTTTTAGATTTAACCGAGTGCGTGCGTATCCGCACCGAGGAGCGCGGTAAAGTTGCCATAGGGTAAAATTATTGTTTTTTTAAGGCTGCCTCGGGCGGCCAGAGAGGAATGTATGAGCGTAAGACAGAAAGTGCTATCCCGGATCAAGAGTGTGGAGTTAACTAAAATAGATCTTCCCAAAAAAGTGTCTACTTATTTTGGGGAGGATACTTTTAAGTTGGAAACTATGCAGCAGCATATCTCTAAGGGCACCTTTGCGGCTTTTAAAGCCTGGATCGGGGAAGGGAAAATTATCAGCTTAACGCAGGCCAATGAAATTGCCGAGGCCATGAAAAATTGGGCGATGGCTAAAGGCGCAACCTACTACACGCATTGGTTCCAGCCGATGACCGGGCTTACTGCCGAGAAGCATGATAGTTTTATTTCTATCAGCGGCGCGGGTAAAGTGATTGAGAAGTTTTCCGGAAGCAAATTAATTCAGGGCGAACCGGATGCTTCAAGTTTTCCCTCCGGTGGAATTCGCGCTACCTTTGAAGCCCGCGGTTACACTGCCTGGGATCCCACCAGCCCGGCCTTCATTATTGAGAGTACCTTAGGCAAAACCTTATGTATCCCCACAATATTTATCTCTTATCATGGAGCGGCTTTGGATAAGAAATTACCGCTTATCCGTTCGGATGAAGCATTAAATAAATCCGCGGTTAATTTGTTGAAAACCTTTGGCCGCAAAGATGTAAAAAAAGTATTCTCTACCTGCGGGCCTGAACAGGAGTATTTTCTGATTGACCGGAATTATTATAATTTACGCCAGGATTTAATTATGGCCGGCCGCACTTTAATCGGCGCGCCCAGCCCTAAAGGCCAGCAATTAGAAGATCAGTATTTTGGCGCTATTAAAGAAAGAGTAGTTAATTTTATGTTTGAAGTTGCCCAGGAAGCTTATAAATTAGGCATACCGGTGATGACCCGCCATAATGAAGTTGCTCCGCATCAATATGAATTCGCACCTATTTTTGAAGAGTCTAACTTAGCCGCAGACCACAACCAGCTGCTGATGGAATTAATGAAAAAAGTAGCTTTGCGCCATAATTTAGTCTGTCTTTTGCATGAGAAGCCTTTTGCCGGTATTAACGGAAGCGGAAAACATTTAAATTGGTCTTTGGCGGATGATTCAGGAAACAATTTACTTAATCCCGGAGAAACCCCGGAAGATAATCTTCAATTCTTAGCGGTGCTGGCTGCGGTTTTGCGAGCGGTATATCTGCACGGAGACTTATTACGTGCTTCTGTTGCTTTGGCAGGGAACGAACATCGTTTAGGCGCTAATGAAGCGCCGCCGGCGATTATCAGTGTTTTTTTAGGGGAGCAACTAACTCAAGTATTGGATATGTTAGAACATGGGGTGAAGGCTAAGGTTTCCAAACACGATATTATTGATCTGGGTATCGCGCGTTTGCCAAAATTTAACAAGGATTCAACGGATAGGAACCGGACTTCTCCTTTTGCCTTTACCGGGGCAAAGTTTGAATTTCGCGCTGTAGGTTCATCACAGAATATATCTACTTCCATTGCTGTAATTAATACGATTATCGCCGAAAGCCTGGATTATGTAACCGCTGAAATTAAAAAGGTTACTTCTACGGGGAAAGATTTTAACTCTGCTGTCTTAAAGGTGATTAGCGCTATAGTTAAACAAACTAAAGATATCCGTTTTGAGGGGAATAACTATTCAGAAGAGTGGATTAAGGAAGCTAAGAAAAGAGGATTACCGAATATCGCCGCGACTTACAAAGCACTGGAGGCTTTGGCGGAAAACGCCAACATCACTCTTTTTGAAAAATATAAAGTTTTTTCAAAAGAGGAACTTCTGGCCCGGTACCATATCTGGGTGCATATGTATAACTTGACTCTGGAGATCGAGGCCAATACTCTTAATGAAATGGTTAATGCCTCGGTTGTGCCGGCAGGTTACAAATATGAAAAGCTTCTAGCTTGCACGCTTAATGAACTGGTGAGTTTAAAAAAAGCCACCGGGCTCAAAGTTAATCCTGCGGCGCTGGAAGATAAAAAAATACATTTAAGCGACATAGTATCCAAAATTTATTATGTCCGGCGTAACGCCGCGGCAATGGTCGCCTTACTTGAAAAAGCCAAAAGCTTAAGTGATGTAAAACGCAGCCAGCTTTATTTTGAGGAACTTAAGCCGTTAATGGAGCATATCCGTAAGCATGTAGACGCCTTAGAGTGCGTTGTTCCGGATGACGCCTGGGATCTTCCGAAATATAGAGAGATGTTGTTTATCGTCTAAAAATTAGTAAGCACGCCTTTTTTTAAAGGCGTGTATTTATGAACCAGGTTGCTTAAACTTTATACAAAAAATGATGGATGAACAGGCAGAGGAAATAGAAAAAGCGCTTAAGGAGTTAGACCGGATGTTCCTGAGGGGCAAAGAAGGGAAGATCTACCATATTATGTTAGATGCATTGGACAAGTCATTAATTACGAATACTTTGGCTATAACCTTCGGCAACCAGATCAAGGCGGCCAGGTTATTGGGGATAAATAGAAATACTTTACGCGCTAAAATAAAAAAGCTGGGTATTTCTTTAAGTGAGGTCAAGATATGATCGCTCAAGGTTTATACGATCCTGCGTTTGAACATGATTCCTGCGGCGTAGGATTCGTCTGTAATATTAAAGGCCAGAAATCAAATCTGATCGTCAGGCAGGGTGTTGAGGTTTTGCATCGGCTGTCGCATCGCGGGGCAGTCGGAGCCGATCCTAAAACCGGAGACGGAGCAGGGATACTCATTCAGATCCCGCATGATTTTTTTAAGAAGATCAGCCAGGGTATCAAGATTGATTTACCTAACCCCGGCGCCTATGGCGTGGGATTAATCTTTTTACCGCAGGAAGCTGATGAACGTAGCTTTTGTAAAGAAACCTTTGAGAGGATAGTAAAAGAAGAGGGGCAAGTACTTTTAGGATGGCGCGTTGTTCCCATTGATAATTCCCAGATCGGAGAAGGCGCTAAAAGCACGCAGCCTGTTTTTGAACAGATTTTTATCGGGAAAAATAAAAATATCGATGAGATGAGTTTTGAAAGAAAACTTTATGTTATCCGGAGGCTGGTTGAAAATATCATCTTTGAATCCGGGCTAAAACAAAAAAGTTCATTTTATATTACCAATATCTCTAGCCGGACATTAGCTTATAAAGGCTTGCTGATGCCGGAGCAGATCGATAGTTTTTTTCTTGATTTAAAAGACGAAAATATAAAAAGCGCTTTATGCCTGGTGCACTCGCGTTACTCCACGAATACTTTTCCTACCTGGAATTTGGCGCAGCCTTTTCGGTTTTTAGCGCATAACGGGGAAATTAACACTTTGCGCGGTAATATCAACGGAGTCCGGGCCAGAGAGCGGTTGCTGGTTAGCGAGCTGTTCGGAATGGATATTGAGAAATTAAAGCCGATTATTGTTGAAGGAGGAAGTGATTCCGCGGCAATTGATAATTTATTTGAGCTTTTAGTTTTATCCGGCAGGTCTCTGGAGCATGCCATGATGATGCTTATTCCCGCAGCCTGGGAGCATGATAAGTTTATGAATCAAGAGCTCAGGGATTTTTATAAATATCACGCTTGTTTTATGGAGCCCTGGGATGGCCCGGCGGCAATTGCTTTTACCGATGGCCAGAAGATCGGGGCAATCCTGGACCGGAATGGTTTACGCCCGGCGCGTTATATTGTAACTAAAAATGATTTTGTGGTTATGGCCTCGGAAGTGGGAGTTTTGGATATTGCTCCCGGGGATATCAAAGTTTCCGGCAGGATTGAACCGGGTAAGATATTCTTTATTGATACGTTGGCCGGCCGCATAATTGAAGATTCGGAAATCAAAAAAGCAGTATCCAGCCGCTGCGCCTACGGAAAATGGAACGCCGAGGCAATGGTGGACCTGGATAAACTTATTAGCAGCGGCACTAATGAAAATCAGGCAGAAAACTTAATTGCTCAGCTTAAGGATTTTGGTTATTCCCGGGAAGACCTGAAAATGGTGATCAAGCCCATGGCGGAAGAGGGCAAAGAACCGGTGGGTTCAATGGGTAGTGATATCCCGCATGCATTTTTATCCAGTAAACCGCAGGTACTTTACAGTTATTTTAAACAACTTTTTGCGCAGGTGACTAATCCGCCGATAGATTCCATCAGGGAAAAGCTGGTGATGAGTTTGGAGAGCTTTATCGGCCCCGAGCAGAATATTTTAGAGGAGACTCCCCGGCATAGCCATAAGCTCAGGGTAAAAAATCCTATTCTGACCAACGCGGAACTTGAAAAGATACGCGATATCAGCATTAATAGTTTTAAAGCTAAGACGATCTATACTTTTTTTGACGCCTTAAGCGGTAAAGAAGGTTTTATCCGCGCTCTGGAAAGAATTTGTTTTGAAGCCGAGTATGCCATTGAACAGGGTTATTCTTTTATTATCTTGAGTGACCGGGAAACCAATAAAGATAATATCGCCATACCTTCGCTTTTAGCCACCAGCGCGATCCATCAGTTTTTGGTAAAAAAGAGTATCCGCGCGCAGGTAGCTTTAGTTGTGGAAAGCGCCGAGCCAAAAGAGGTGCATCATTTTGCTTTACTATTTGGCTATGGCGCGGATTGCGTAAATCCCTATCTGGCTTATGAGGCGGTGGAGTATCTTATCGCGGAAAAAGAAATTAAAACCGAGCGTAAGGCCGCGCTGAAGAATTATAATAAAGCGGTAACTGACGGGATATTAAAAATTCTTTCTAAGATGGGTATCTCGACGCTGCGGAGTTACCGCGGCGCGCAGATATTTGAAGCTCTGGGATTAAACAGCGAGTTTATCGGAAAATATTTTACCGGGACTGTGTCGCGTATCGGCGGAGTGGGTTTAGAAGGCATAATCGAAGAGAGCATACAAAGGCACAACGAAGCTTATGCTGAAAGAAGCGCGAATGAAGTTTATTTATCCAGCGGCGGGGTATACCAGTGGAAAAAAGACGGAGAATTCCATCTCTGGAATCCGGAAAGTATTGCTGCCTTGCAGGATGCTACGCGCAACGCAGATTATAAAAGATATCTGGAATTTGCAGGACTGATCAATGACCAATCAAATAACCCGGCTACTTTAAGGAGCCTGCTTAAATTTAAAACCACAAATCCGATTTCTCTTGACCAGGTCGAGCCGGCGGAAAAAATCTTAAAACGTTTTGTTACGGGGGCAATGAGTTTTGGTTCAATCAGCGCAGCTGCGCATGAGACTATTGCTATTGCCATGAACCGTATTGGCGGCAAATCCAATACCGGAGAAGGCGGAGAAGACCCGAATAGATTTATAACTTTACCTAACGGAGATTCCCGCAGAAGCGCGATCAAGCAGGTTGCTTCGGGCAGGTTTGGAGTAACGATAAATTATCTGGTTAATGCCGATGAAATACAGATCAAAATCTCCCAGGGGGCTAAACCCGGAGAAGGGGGGCAATTACCCGGGCATAAAGTAAGCGGGATAATTGCCAGGACCAGATATACCACTCCCGGAGTTACTTTGATCTCTCCGCCTCCGCATCATGACATCTATTCGATTGAAGACCTTGCCCAGCTGATCTTTGATTTAAAAAATGCTAATCCTGATGCGCGGGTGAGCGTAAAACTTGTTTCCGAAGTAGGAGTGGGCACAGTTGCCGCCGGGGTGGCTAAAGGGCATGCGGATATGATCCTTATTTCCGGAGGAGACGGCGGAACCGGTGCATCTCCTCGGAGTTCGATAAGATATGCCGGCTTGCCCTGGGAGCTGGGGCTGGCGGAGACGCACCAGACGCTTTTACTGAATAATTTACGTTCCCGGGTACGTTTACAAACTGACGGGCAAATGCGCACTGGCCGGGATGTGGCGATCGCGGCTTTATTAGGCGCGGAAGAATATGGTTTTTGTTCGGCAGTGCTGGTGGTGATTGGTTGCGTTATGTTAAGGCATTGCCATCTGAATAACTGTTCAGTTGGCGTAGCTACGCAGGATGATATTTTACAAAAAAGATTTCAGGGCCGAGCCGAGTATATTGTTAATTACTTTCATTTTATAGTTAGCGAGCTACGCGAGATTATGGCCAGTTTAGGTTTAAGGACAATTGATGAGATGATCGGCAGGAGTGACCTATTGGAACTAAATCAGGCAATTGTTCCGCTCAAGGCAAAGCAAATCGATTATTCCAGGATTCTTTACCGGCCGGATCTTCCGGATAATATCGGACGCTTTTGTAAAAATAAACAAGATAGCGCTCTTAATGGGGTTCTTGATCAAAAGCTTATTCAGCTCTGGGAGGATTGTATTGCCAGGAATGAATCCGTAAGAATTTCAGTTGGGATAAATAATACTAACCGGGCAGCCGGTGTAATGTTAAGCGGAGAAGTTTGCAAGCGCTGTGGTGATGGCGTGCTTTTAGAAGATGCGATCAGTTGTAAATTCAAGGGTATTGCCGGTCAAAGCTTTGGAGCGTTTCTGGCCAAAGGGATTACCTTTGAGTTGGAGGGGATGGCTAATGATTATGTGGGTAAGGGGATTTCCGGAGGAAAGGTGATTATTTATCCGGAGCAATCAGCAAATTACAAATCCGATGAGAATATAATCATCGGTAATACTTCTTTTTACGGGGCTATTTCAGGCGAGGCCTATATCAGCGGCCTGGCCGGAGAAAGGTTTTGCGTAAGAAATTCAGGATTATACGCGGTGGTTGAAGGCGTCGGTGACCATGGCTGCGAATATATGACTGGCGGCAGAATAATTGTTTTGGGAAAGACAGGAAATAATTTCGCGGCAGGTATGTCCGGCGGCATAGCTTATGTCTATGATCAGGACGCTACTTTTAAAGATAGATGCAACCTGGATATGGTGGAACTGGAAAAGGTTAAAGAATCTGATAAGGATACAATCTATCATTTATTGAGCAACCATTTTAAATACACGAAAAGTATTAAAGCTAAGAAAATTTTAGCTAATTTTTCTGATCAGCTTAAGAAATTTGTGCGGGTTATGCCGCTGGAGTATAAACGTATTTTAGAAGGTATTATTATTGAAGAGAAACTTGATATCGCGGAGGCTCTGGATGGGTGAAGAAAGAGGTTTTCTTAAAATAGGCAGGCAAACCGGTGCTTATCGGCAGGTTTGCGAGCGCCTGGAAGATTTTAAGGATGTTTATCAGCAGCGTTCCGAGAATCAATCTCAGGAACAAGCTTCGCGTTGCATGGACTGTTCAACTCCTTTTTGCCATTGGGGTTGTCCGTTAGGTAACTATATTCCCGAATGGAATGATTATATTTTTCAGGGTAATTGGAAACAGGCATTTAAATTATTAGACGCTACCAACAATCTTCCTGAGATAACCGGCAGGGTATGCCCGGCGCTATGTGAATACGCCTGTGTCCTGGGATTAAATGATGATCCGGTGACTATACGCGAGAATGAACTGGCAATTATTGAAGCAGGTTTTAAAAATGGGCTGATCAAGCCGCATCAGGTAAAGCACAGGACAGGTAAAAAAGTTGCGGTAGTCGGTTCGGGCCCGGCAGGTTTATCCTGCGCCGCGCAGCTTAATCAAGCCGGCCATAACGTAACTGTTTTTGAGCGGGATAATTTACCCGGGGGCATATTGCGTTACGGTATTCCTGATTTTAAACTGGAAAAACATCTCCTGGACCGGCGTATTGAGATTTGGAAGGAAGAAGGAGTTGTTTTTAAAACCGGCATAAATATGGGGATAGATTATCCGGCGAATAAACTCTTGGCTGATTTTGACGCGGTGTGCTTGGCCGGCGGTTGCCGTGTTCCCCGGGATCTTAAAATTGAAGGCCGGCAGCTTAAGGGTATATATTTTGCCATGGATTATCTTACGCAATCTAACCGGCGCATATCCGGAGAAAAGATCGCGCAGGAAAGTTTAATTAATGCTCAAGGGAAAAAGGTAGTGGTTATCGGCGGAGGGGACAGCGGAGCGGATTGCGTGGGTACGGCGCATCGCCAGGGGGCGGCTTGCGTAGTGCAAATCGAAGTTTTGCCTCAGCCAGCTGAATGCCGGCCATCAACTCAACCCTGGCCAAATTATCCTTTGATTTTAAAAGTTTCCACCAGCCACCAGGAAGGCGGCGCCCGGCATTGGGAAGTATTAACTAAACGTTTCATCGGAGAAAAGAATCAGGTTAAAAAGCTTTCCTGCGTAAAAGTTGAATTTCTCACCACAAAAGATAAAACTTGTCCGGTGATGCGGGAGGTCGAAGGCAGCGAATTCGAAATCAGCGCGGACCTGGTTATTCTTGCTGTAGGTTTCCTGAATCCTGAGCAGGTGGGCTTACTTAATGATCTTAAACTTAAATTTGACGGCCGAGGCAATGTCGAAACTAACAAAAACTATATGACTTCGGTTAAAGATGTATTTTCTGCCGGAGATATGCGCCGCGGCCAGTCTTTAGTGGTTTGGGCCATTTCCGAAGGAAGGCGCTGCGCCTATTCAATGGATAAATATTTAATGGGGCAAAGTAATTTACCGGTTATATAAAGGAGCGCAAAATGATCAGCACAGGAATAAAAGGCCTAGATGGCGTAATTACAGGTTTAAGGTCAGGGGATAATGTGGTCTGGCAGATCGATGATCTAAAGGATTATGCTAATCTGGTAAAGCCTTTTGTGCGCCAGGCTTTAAAAGATGAAAAAAAAGTTATCTATATGCGGTTTGCCACGCATCAGGAACTGATCAGGCCTTCCAAGCGAATAAAACGCTATGAACTTAACGCGCAAGCCGGATTTGAATCATTTACGGCTAAAGTAAACAATATCATCTCTCAGGAAGGGGAAGGCGCTTATTATGTATTTGATTGTTTATCCGAACTTCTTTCTGCCTGGGCCACCGACCTGATGATCGGTAATTTCTTTATGGTTACCTGCCCGTATCTTTATGAACTTAAAACAGTAACTTATTTTTCTATTTTACGCAACAACCATTCCTTTAAATCCATCGCCCGGATACGCGAAACAACCCAGTTGCTTATGGATGTGTATCATTGTGAAGGTAGTTTTTATATCCACCCTTTAAAAGTATGGAACCGGTATTCCCCGACCATGTTTCTTCCTCACCAGAAAGAAGGGGAAAGTTTTGTGCCGATCACGGATAGCGTCAATGCGGTTCAGATATTATCGCATATGCGTAAACGAGGCGCGGAAAATGCCAAAAGAAACCTGGATTATTGGGACCGCTTGTTTATGGAAGTTGAGTCTTTGGTTAAAAATAAGTCTCTGGCCAATCAAAAAAAGGAGATGATTAAAAGGCTTTGTAATTTGATGATCTCTAAGAATAAGAAGATCTTGTCTTTAGTAATCAATAATTTTTCGCTGGAAGAATTGATTGAAATAAAATCAAGATTGATCGGTACGGGTTTTATCGGAGGCAAAGCTGTGGGCATGCTTTTAGCCCGCAAGATACTTTCCAAAAATAAATTACTTGATTGGCAGAAGCTTTCTGAGCCGCATGATTCTTTTTACATCGGTTCTGATATATTCTATTCGTATATTGTGCATAACCGCTGGTGGAAATTACATATGCAGCAAAAAAGCGAAGCAGGATATTTTAATATCGCCAAAGTTTTAAAAGAAAAAATGCTTTACGGGGTTTTCCCCGATGAAATTATGGAGCATTTTCAGCAAATCGTGGAATATTTCGGGTCTTCTCCGATCATCATCCGCTCCAGCTCTCTTTTAGAGGATGATTTTGGCAATGCTTTTGCCGGTAAATATGAAAGTATATTTTTAGCTAATCAGGGAACTCCCGAGCAAAGATATATTCAATTTGCCGAAGCCGTAAAGAAAATTTACGCCAGCACCATGAATGAAGACGCTCTGGTTTATAGAAAACAAAGAGGCCTGGATAAGTCAGATGAACAGATGGCGCTTTTAGTGCAACGGGTATCCGGGGCGCATCACAAAAATTATTTTTTCCCGGATCTTGCCGGAGTGGGCGTATCTTATAATACTTATGTCTGGAATAAAGATATTGACCCCGAAGCCGGGATGCTCAGGATTGTTTTTGGCTTAGGTACGCGGGCGGTGAATCGCGTGGAAGGCGACTACCCCAGAATGGCGGCATTAAGCGATCCTTTGCGGCGGCCTTACGCGGAGAAAGATGACTTAAGAAAATATTCCCAGCATATGGTGGATCTTATAAATATCAAGGAAAATGCCCTCCAGAGTATTTCTTTTGAAAAGCTGGTCAGTGAAAAGTCTATTACCGGAGTTGAGCGCGTGGCAGTTAAAGATGATGAGGCCAAAACCATGATGGAAGGCAGGGGCCGGGAAGATAAAGATTATTGGATATTGACCCTGGATAAAGTCCTGGAGAATAAACTTTTGGTAAATTCATTGAAAACCATATTGGAATTGCTTGAGGAAAATTATCATTATCCGGTTGAAATTGAATTCACGATAAATTTTACCAAAGATAACGCGTTTAAAATAAATCTGCTGCAGTGCCGGCCTTTACAGACGCGCGGATTAGGCCTGAAAGTGAATATGCCGGAGCAGATCAACAAAAAACAAGCGCTTTTTGATTCGCAGGGATATTTTCTGGGGGGCAATATCTCGCAGAAAATTGACTGGGTTATTTATGTTGATCCGGAAAAATATTCTAAGCTGGTATTGTCGGATAAGTATGAGATCGCTCATATTGTCGGCAGCCTGAATAAGAGCATCAAAGATAAAGAGGAACTGCCTACTTTGCTGATGGGCCCGGGAAGATGGGGCACGACTACTCCGTCTTTGGGGGTTCCGGTTAAATTCGCCGAGATAAACAATGTGGCGGTGCTCGCAGAGATGGCTTTTTCCGCGGGTAATCTTATGCCGGAACTTTCTTTTGGAACGCATTTTTTTCAGGATCTGGTGGAAACAAATATATTTTATCTGGCGTTATTTCCTGAAAAGCCAGGTTCAATGTTTAATCTTGCCTGGCTTAAACAGCTGAAGAATTTATTCGGCGAACTCATGCCTGAATCCGTGAAATATGAAGATATCATCGGAGTTTATGATGTCAGCAATAAGTCTTTAAGGATAATGTCGGATGTGGTTTCACAAAGGGTTGTATGTTTTTGCGTATCAGAAAACAAAGGAGCTTAAATGTCTAAATATATTTTTATAACGGGCGGGGTTATTTCAAGTTTAGGTAAGGGGATTGCTTCTGCTTCCATCGGGAAAATTCTGGAATCCCGCGGCTTAAAAGTCACGCTGATGAAACTTGATCCTTATATTAATGTTGACCCCGGAACCATGAATCCCTACCAGCACGGCGAGGTTTACGTCACTGAAGACGGAGCAGAAACAGACCTGGACCTTGGGCATTATGAACGTTTTACGAATACGCTTTCATCAAAATTCAATAATATCACTACCGGCCAGATCTATAATTCGGTAATTTCCCGGGAGAGAAAAGGGGATTATTTAGGTAAAACTATTCAGGTTATTCCGCATATCACGGATGCGATAAAAGAGAGGATCAGAAAATGCGCGGAAGTTTCCAAAGCGGATATTGTGATTGTAGAAATTGGAGGTACAGTCGGTGATATTGAAAGTCTGCCTTTTCTGGAAGCATCCCGGCAATTTAAGCTGGATATGGGCCAGGATAATGTACTTTATATCCATCTCACCCTGGTTCCGTACATCAAAGCAGCCGGTGAAGTTAAAACAAAACCTACCCAGCATAGCGTGGGTACTTTACGGGAGATAGGGATTATTCCGGATATATTAATTTGCCGTACTGAAGAGCCTTTAACCGATAGCGTGAAAGATAAGATTTCGTTATTCTGCAATGTCAGAAAAGAAGCGGTTATTGAATCTCCGGATATGGGCTCGATATACCAGGTGCCTTTAGTTTTTAAGAAACAAATCCTTGATGAAATAATTTTAAGCCATTTTAAATTGATCTGTAAATTTTCCGATCTTAAGGATTGGGAAAAGGCTGTGGTGAACCGGGTGCTTAACCCGAAGAAAAAAGTTACTATCGCGGTAATCGGTAAATATATTGAATTGCAGGACGCGTATAAATCCATCTATGAAGCGCTTATCCACGGCGGAATTCATAATGATGCCAGAGTGGAAATCAAGAGGATTGATTCAGAAAGCCTAGAAAAAGGTAAGATCGAAGAGCTTTTAGGCGGAGTCTCAGGGATCCTGGTTCCCGGTGGTTTTGGTTATCGCGGCATTGAAGGCAAGATCAAGGCGATTAAATTCGCGCGGGAAAATAAAATCCCCTTTTTAGGGATTTGCCTGGGTATGCAGTGCGCGGTAATTGAATTTGCCAGGAATGTTTGCGGATTAACCGGCGCTAATTCAACCGAGTTTAAGCCAACAAAATATCCGGTGATCAGTTTATTGCAGGAGCAGAAGAAACTTAAAGATTTAGGCGGCACTATGCGTTTGGGCGCCTATCCCTGTAAAATCAAGAAAAATAGCCTGGCTTTTGAGGTCTACAATAAGGCTTTGATCCATGAACGCCATCGGCACAGGTATGAGTTTAACAATAAATACAAAAAAATGTTTGAGAGTAAAGGCATGGTTTTCTCCGGAATTTACCCGGGTAAAAACCTGGTGGAAATAGTCGAGCTTAAAGACCACCCGTATTTTATCGCAGTACAGTTTCACCCGGAGTTCAAGTCTAAGCCGGATAAAGCGCATTCTCTATTCAAAGAGTTTATCCGGACAGCACTGGAGTATTTTATTTGCTAAAGCTTTTAATTTCTGTTATAATTATCTCCTATTAAGGGAATAGGAGATAACGCATGATTGAACGTTATAGCTTAGAGCAAATGAGGGGTATCTGGCAGGAAGAGTTTAAGTTTAAGACTATGCTGCTGATTGAGATACTCGCTTTAGAAGCCTATGCTGTGAAAAAGATCGTCCCGCCACAAGCAGTAAAACGTATCAAACAAAAAGCCAAATTTAATCTTAAGGAAATAGCTAAAATAGAAGCTAAAACACAACATGATGTTGTGGCTTTTGTTTCTAACGTAGCCCAATATATAGGCAAAGACGCCCAATATCTGCATATGGGGCTTACTTCTTCGGATATTCTGGACACTACACTAGGGGCGCAGCTAAAAGCTGCTTCCGAGATATTAATCAAGGATTTAGAGGAGTTATCAAAAGTTTTAGCTAAAAAGGCCAAAGTCTATAAAGATATGGCTTGTATCGGCCGCACGCATGGAGTGCATGCTGAGCCGACTACCTTTGGTTTGAAGATCGCTCTTATGTATGATGAAACGCTGCGGAATTTGGCGCGGCTAAAACAAGCTAAAGATGAGGTTTGCGTAGGAAAACTTTCCGGAGCTGTGGGAACATATTCTAATATTGATCCTTTTGTGGAGAGTTATGTCTGTAAAAAGCTTGGGCTGAAACCGGTGCATATCGCCACGCAGGTGATCCAACGGGATGTATATGCACAATATATGGTAACTCTGGCGGTAATTGGCGCGTCTTTAGAAAAATTCGCCACCGAGATCAGGCATTTACAGAAAACAGAAGTTTTGGAAGCAGAAGAGCCTTTTGGCAAGGGCCAGAAGGGGTCAAGCGCTATGCCGCATAAACGCAATCCGGTAATTTGTGAACGGATCTGTGGTTTAGCCCGCATAATCCGGGCAAATGCCCAGGCAGCTTTAGAAAATGTTTCCCTCTGGCATGAACGTGATATCAGCCACTCTTCAGTGGAACGGATAATTTTTCCGGATTCCACTTTGGCTTTGGACTATATGCTGAATAAATTTATTGAAGTGATTAGCGGCTTAAAAGTTTATCCGGATAATATGCTGGCTAACTTGGCTAAGACCCGCGGATTAATTTTTTCGCAGCGCGTGCTTATTGCTTTAATGCAAAAAGGATTAGCGCGCAGCCAGGCCTATGATATGGTGCAAAGAGCAGCCATGCAGACCTGGAAGGGTAGTGGTAATTTTAAAGATAATCTTTTGGCGGATAAACAGGCAGCTAAATATTTAAACGCCAAAGAACTGGATAAGTTATTTGATCTGGATTTTTATCTACGCAATGTAAGCAAGATCTTTGAGAAGGTCGGTTTATAATAATTTAATCCTTCCTTTTAAACCTCTTTAATAAAGATGCACTATAAAATCGAAGTAGTTGATAAGCCCGGTATTTTTGACGCTGTTGGCCAGGGTGTAAAAAAAGATATTCTCGACCTGGGAATCGACAGCGTTAAAGAAGTTAAGTTTATCCAGGTTTATATTCTCGAAGGAAATCTTACCGAAAATCAGGTTATTGAAATCTGTAATGAGCTTTTAACGGATAAAGTCGCGCAAGAGTATAAAATTTTATCCGGCCGCGCTGAAACTTCTCTTAAAGCCCATCAGCATATTATTGAAGTTGCTTATAATCCGGGAGTAATGGACCCGGTTGAGGCATCGGTTTTAAAAGGTATCCGGGATTTAGGTATTTTAGGCGCTGCATCAGTTAAAACTGCCAAGAAATATATTCTTTACGGAAAGCTTTCCCCAGTTCAGTTAAAAACCATTTCCGAAAAACTTCTATATAATAAACTCATCCAACATGTAGTCAGTAACAAAGCCCGCAGCGAACATTTGGATAAATCTTTACCGGCTTACAAATTTAATCCGATAGTAGTGGATTTATTATCCGCCACAGACAAAAAGCTTTTAGAGATCAGCAAAAAAGGGCAGCTCTTTTTAAATTTAAATGAGATGCGCCAGATCCGTAATTTCTTTCGCTCTCTAAAACGTAATCCCCAGGATATCGAACTGGAAACTATTGCCCAGACCTGGTCAGAACATTGTTATCATAAAACTTTCCGCGGAAATATCAGCTACCAAGAAAGCGGAGCTTCTCCGCGTTTAGCGATTAAATCGATTAAGAATTTACTTAAATCTACAATTATGAAGGTGACCAAGGAATTAAATAAATCCTGGTGTGTCTCGGTGTTTAAAGATAACGCCGGAGTAATAAAATTCGATGCTAAAAATAATATCTGTTTTAAAGTAGAAACACATAATCATCCGTCAGCTCTTGAACCATTTGGAGGTGCGAACACCGGTATTGGAGGAGTAATTCGCGATCCCATGGGCACGGGTTTAGGCGCCAAGCCAATTTTAAACAGCGATGTTTTTTGTTTTGCTCCTCCGGATCTGCCGTTTAGTAAGGTTCCCACCGGCTCTTTGCATCCTAAACGGGTAATGAAAGGGGTAGTCAGCGGAGTTCGTGATTATGGTAATAAAATGGGTATCCCGACAGTAAATGGGGCAATTTTATTCCACGAACATTTTGTAAGTAATCCTTTGGTTTATTGCGGCACAGTCGGGATCATGCCCAAAGGCAAATCATTTAAGAAAACGAATATCGGTGATTTAGTGGTGGTGGTCGGAGGCGCAACCGGCCGCGATGGTATTCATGGTGCGACTTTTTCATCCGGTGAATTGACCCATGAATCGGAAACTATTTCCAGCGGGGCAGTGCAAATCGGCAATCCGATCCAGGAAAAGAAGATGCTGGATACTATTTTGCAAGCGCGTGACCAGAATCTTTACAGCGCGATTACCGATTGCGGAGCAGGCGGGTTATCCAGCGCAGTAGGTGAGATGGCTGCTCAGTTAGGCGCGATTGTGTATCTGGATAAGGTTCCTTTGAAATACTCCGGGCTTTCCTATATGGAGATCTGGATTTCGGAATCGCAGGAAAGAATGGTTTTATCGGTGCCGCCGGAAAATATTGATAAATTAATCGCGGTATTTGCCAATGAATTTGTTGAGGCAGCAGTGATTGGTGAGTTTACCGATACCGGTAAATTAGAACTTTTTTATGGAGATAATTTGGTTTGCGATCTGGATATGCGGTTTTTACATGAAGGCACGCCGCAGATCGCTAAAAAAGCCGCTTATATTCAGGCCAAGCATCGGGAGCCGGTGATCGAGTGTAAGAAAAATCTTAACGCGGATCTGTTAAAATTACTTTCCCGCTATGATATCTGCTCTAAGGAGTGGGTGATCCGGCAGTATGACCATGAAGTGCAGGGAGGTTCAGTGATTAAGCCGCTGGTGGGTATCCAGAATGACGGGCCGTCTGATGCCAGCGTGACTAAACCTTTATTTAATTCTAAAAAAGGGATCATTATTTCTAACGGGATAAATTTTCGTTTTGGTTTTATTGATCCTTATTGGATGGCCGCTTCCTGTATTGATGAGGCATTGCGCCAGATCATTTCTGTGGGAGGGGATTTAAAAGAAGTAGCGATTTTAGATAATTTCTGCTGGGGGAATCCGGATAAACCTGACCGCTTAGGCGGTTTAGTGCGCGCTGCCTATGGCTGCCATGATCTGGCTAAAGCCTACCAAGTGCCGTTTATTTCCGGTAAAGATAGTTTTTATAATGAGTTTAGTTTGCATGGCAAATCTACCGCTATTCCGGGGACACTTTTGATTTCAGCGATCAGCGTTATGGAAGACGTGAATAAATCTGTTTCGATGTATGCCAAAGCAGCCGGGGATTTAATTTATCTGGTGGGTAAAACCCGCGATGAATTAGGCGGCTCGCATTATTATGATTTGCACGGAGCATTGGGAAATCAAGTGCCTAAGGTTTATCCTATTGCGGCCAAGAAGATTTTTACGGCAATAAGTAAAGCTGCACAAAAAGGAATACTTCGCGCAGTGCATGATTGCTCTGATGGCGGTTTGGCAGTGGCTTTGGCTGAGATGGTTTTTAGCGGGGGGTTAGGAGCAGAGATATTTTTAGGGGAAGCGCCGTATGAATCAGCGGCTAAGCGTAATGATTCATTGCTATTTTCTGAATCTAACTCTCGTTTTGTAGTCGAGGTAGCCAGAAAAGATCAGAAGGAATTTGAAAAGATACTTAAAGGCCTTTCCTATGGGTTAATCGGATGCCTGACGGATAAGAACAATTTTAAAATATTTGGCTTAGATCAAAAACCTTGCGTAGATATTGACGCGCGCAAATTAAAAGATGCCTGGAAGGAGCCGTTAAAATGGTAAGAATAAAATCAAACGACAAAAAGATTATGGTTAGTGATGATTTTACCCAGGAAGATACCTGGAGGATATTTAGGATCATGTCGGAGTTTGTCGATGGCTTTGAGGTGCTTTCTAAAATCGGCAAAGCTGTGTCTATCTTTGGCTCAGCACGTTCTAAGCCGGATAGTGAATATTATAAGTTAGCCGAAGAGGTAGCGTATCATATCGCTAAGGCTGGTTTTACGGTAATTACCGGCAGCGGCCCCGGGTTGATGGAAGCCGCGAATAAAGGAACCCAAAAAGCCGGCGGGCATTCTGTGGGTTTAAACATCCAGCTTCCCTGTGAGCAAAAACCGAATAAATTCGTAGATACGCTTTTAGATTTTCGTTATTTCTTTATCCGTAAAGTAATGTTTGTGAAATATGCCAAAGCTTTTGTGATCCTGCCCGGGGGCTACGGTACTCTGGATGAGTTTTTTGAGGCAATTGCTTTAATCCAAACCCAGCGCATTTTAAGATTTCCGGTTATTCTATTTAATAGTGAATACTGGAAAGGGTTAATTGATTGGCTTAAAGCAACAGTTTATAAAAACGGCAATATTGTCAAAGAAGATCTAGATATTTTTATTCTGGTGGATAAACCGGAAGATGTAGCTTTAGCAATTAAGAAATTTTATGCGAAATCCTAAAGTTTGCGTTTTAAGAAGCGCGGGGACTAATTGCGACCAGGAAACTGCCGCGGCATTTAAAATGGCCGGGGCGGATGTCAATCTTTTGCATATAGCCAGTTTGGCCACGGGAAAGCATAAGCTGGATGATTTTCATATCCTGGCTTTGCCCGGAGGGTTTAGTTATGGGGATGATATTGCTTCCGGTAAAATTTTTGCCAACGAACTAAGATTTAAACTTGCGGATGTATTGCGGAAATTTATCGCTGATGGAAAATTAATCATCGGTATTTGCAATGGTTTCCAGATTTTGGTAAAAAGCGGGCTTTTGCCCGGTGAAGCTGATCTTAACCAAACTACCAGTTTGATCATTAATGATTCCGGAAAATTTGAAGACCGCTGGGTATATCTGAAGCCAGGCGGAAAATGCGTCTGGACCAAAGGCTTAAAGGAAATAATTTATCTTCCGGTAGCTCACGGAGAAGGAAAATTTATCACCCAGAATAAATCAGTATTAAGCCAGTTAAAGAAAAATAAGCAGATCGTGTTTGAGTATTGTAATGTATCGGGAGATTTTTCCGGGTACCCGGATAACCCTAATGGTTCGATCGAAAACATCGCGGGCATCTGTGACGAAACCGGCAGGGTTTTTGGATTAATGCCGCATCCGGAAAGGCATTTATCCGGAATGCAGCATCCGCGAAACTGGAATTTAAAATCAAAAAAAGAGGGCGACGGCTTGCAAATCTTCAAAAATGGCGTTAATTACATAAAAAAGAATTTCTAACCGGGAGCTTAAATGAGCGGAATATTCGGAGTAGTTTCCAAGAAAAATTGCTCGGATGATTTATTTTACGGCACGGATTATCATTCGCATTTAGGAACACAGTTTGGCGGCCTGGCAGTTTACGGTAAAGAGTTGATGCGTAAGATTCATGATATTAAAGGCAGCCAGTTTAAAGCTAAGTTTTATGAAGATTATCTTAAAATGCCCGGGGATAAGGGAATAGGCGTAATCAGCGCCCGTGATGAGCAGCCGATTGTGATGAACTCCAAGTTCGGGCCATTTGCTATTGTGACCAACGGTTATATTGATAACGCGGATAAATTAGCCAAAGAGTTGTTTAAAAAAGGCCGCTCATTTGCCGAGGTAGCCGAAGGTAAAATTAATTTTACTGAGCTTTGCGCTAAAATGATCATCTCTTCAAAAAATATAATTGATGGCGTGGAGAAATTTTTTGCCAAGATCCAGGGTTCTTGTTCTTTGCTTTTATTAAATAAAGAAGGTATTTATGCCTGCCGCGACAGGTTAGGCCTGACTCCTTTAGTCATCGGTAAAAAAGGCAGCAGCTGGGCGGTTTCTACCGAGTCATCCGCGTTTCTTAATTTAGGATATAAGCTGATAAAATATCTTGAGCCGGGTGAGATAATTTTAATTACCCGCGATGGGTTAAAAATCAAACGTCCGGGCGGTAAAACAAATCAGGTTTGTTCATTTCTTTGGATCTATACGGGTTTTCCCGCCTCCAGTTATGAGGGGATCAATGTGGAGACCTCGCGTGAAAGATGCGGAGCGCAGCTGGCTAAAGACGATGATATTCAGGCGGATATTGTGGCCGGTATTCCTGATTCCGGCACTGCCCATGCTATCGGTTATAGTATGGAGTCCAAGGTTCCTTTACGCCGTCCTTTGGTAAAATACACCCCGGGTTTTGACCGCAGTTATACCCCGGCGACTCAGGAGCGCAGGGACCTGGTGGCCCGGATGAAACTTATTCCTATCCCGCAGATAATTAAAGGCAAACGTATTGTTTTCTGTGATGATTCTATTGTGCGCGGCACGCAGCTTAAAAATTACACGATCCAGAAATTAAAAAAACACGGGGCAAAAGAGATCCATCTGCGCATTGCTTGTCCTCCGTTAATGTTTCCCTGTAAATTTAATTATTCTACGCGCAGCATTAATGAATTAGCCGCGCGCCGGGCAATCAAGGCCATTGAGGGTAAAGAGCCAAAGAGTTTATCAGGATACCTGGATGAGAAATCAGCAAAACACAAAAAAATGGTTGCCTGGATTAACCGGGATATCGGCTCAACTACTTTAAAATACCAGAAACTTTGCGATATGGTCACGGCTATCGGCTTACCTAAAGAAAAACTTTGTTTATATTGCTGGACGGGAAAAGTGCCTAAAAACGGAGCAAAACATGCTGATAAAAAAAGATAGTTTTGAGCCCAAAGAATATTGCGGTTTATTCGGGATAACCAACAACCGGCAAGCAGTGTGGTTGACTTATCTGGGCCTTTTTGCCCAGCAGCACCGCGGCCAGGAAGCCTGCGGTATTGTGGCGAATAATCAGGGTGTGCTTTCTATCCATAAGGATATGGGGTTAGTCAGCGATGTATTCAGTGAGCAGGTGCTTAGCCGCTTAAAAGGCAATATGGCCGTCGGCCATGTGCGTTATTCAACCACCGGTTCAAGCGTATTAAAAAATTCCCAGCCGCTTTTAATTGATTACGCTAATGGTTCAATTTGTATAGCGCATAACGGCAACCTGGTAAATTCATTTGAGCTGCGCCAGAAACTGGAAAAGAGCGGTTCGATATTTCAGACGACTACGGATTCAGAGTTGATCATTCATCTTATGGCGCGCAGTAATAAGCGCAGCCTCGAGGATAGCCTGACTTATGCTTTAAAAAGAGTTAAAGGCGCATATTCTTTAGTTTTGATGAATAGCGATTATCTGATCGGCGTAAGGGATCCTTATGGTTTCCGGCCGCTGGTTTTAGGAAAACTCGGCGCTTCATATTGCCTGGCTTCGGAGACCTGTGCTTTTGATCTGATCGGCGCTAAATTCGTGCGTGAAATTGAACCTGGGGAAATAGTCTTTATTAATAACCAAGGCGCTCTAAAATCAATTAAACCTAAAGAGTTAATGGTCAGCCATCACGCGTTTTGTTCTTTTGAGCATATTTATTTCTCGCGTCCGGATTCTAATGTTTTCGGTGAGACGGTGCATACAGTGCGGCGCAAATTGGGAGCGCAATTAGCCAGAGAGTATCCGGTTGAGGCGGATTTTGTGGTGCCGGTGCCGGATTCGGGATTTTCCGCAGCTTTAGGTTATTCGCAGGAGTCCGGGATTGTTTTAGAGATGGGGATCATCCGCAACCATTATGTGGGCAGGACATTTATCCAGCCAGGGCAGGATTCCCGCGATATGGGTGTACGCGTAAAATTTAATACTTTAAAAGATATTTTAAAAGGTAAACGTATTATTGTCGTGGATGATTCGATTGTACGCGGCACAACTTCTAAGATCCGCGTGCGCAATCTGCGCAAGGCCGGAGTAAAAGAGGTGCATTTAAGGATATCCTGCCCGGCGCATCGTTTCCCGTGTTTTTACGGAATCGATTTCCACCGTTCAAATGAGTTGATCGCTAATAAATATGATAATTTGGAAAAGATCAGTAAATATCTTGAAGTAGATAGCCTGGGTTATTTAAGTTTGGAAGGGATGTTGAGTTGCTTCAAGCATCCTAAGAACAGTTATTGCACTTCCTGCTGGACGGGAAAATATCCGGTGCGGGCGGAAAAAAGGCATAGCAAATTTTCTTTGGAACGGCGCTGTTGCGGACAAGGAGAGTTACAAGTATGAAAAAAATAACTTATAAAATTTCCGGGGTAGACATCAAGAGCGCCACGGCTTTTAAATCCAAGCTTAAACCGCTGGTGCGCAGTTCATTTCGCAAAGAAGTTCTGACGGATATCGGCGGGTTTGGGAGCTTTTTTAAATTGGATAAAAAGAAATACAAGAATCCGGTTTT
>JAQTRA010000066.1 GCA_028712045.1 Candidatus Omnitrophota bacterium
GGGTACGCGTAATCCGGTCATATTCAATTTCCGGAAAAATAATCTGTTCGCTTAATCCTAAAGTATAGTTAAATCCCTGATCAAAAGAATCCGCAGATACGCCGCGGAAATCACGGATACGCGGTAAGGCGATATTAATCAAGCGATCCATAAACTCATACATCATTGCTTTTCTCAAAGTTACCTTAGCCCCGATTGCCTGGCCATCCCGGATCTTAAAATTAGCTATAGCTTTTTTTGAACGGCGGATTAAAGGTTTTTGCCCGGTAATCGCGGCTAACTCTTCCACAGCCCTTTCTAAAATCTTAATATCCTGGGCACCCTCGCCAATACCCATATTTACCACTATCTTACTCACCGAAGGCACAGCCATACGGTTTTTAAATTTAAAATCCTGTACCAGTGAAGGCGCAATTTCATTACGGTATTTTTCTAATAGTCTGGGTATCATTTTTAAATTACCTCTTTACAAGCTTTACAAAATCTTGATTTTGTGCCATCCTTTTGGGTCATTATTCCCACCCGTGATGGCTTAGAACAGCTCTTACAAACAATCATCAAATTCGATATACTCACCGGCATCTCAATAGAAACGATACCGCCTTTTTGATCCTGACGGCTCTGGCGCTTATGTTTCTTAGCTAAATTTAAACCCTCTACCAAAACACGTTTAGAGCTTTGATTAACATTGAGTACTTTACCTTTTTTCCCCTTATCCTTGCCCGCGATTATCTGAACCATATCATCCTTCTTGATTTTTTGCATTAGATTACCTCAGGGGCTAAAGAAATTATTTTATTAAACTTTTTATCCCTTAATTCACGAGCTACCGGCCCAAAAACACGCGTTCCTCTGGGGTTAAGCTGGGCATCAATCAACACTACAGCATTACGGTCAAAACGCAATATCGAGCCATCTGCCCTGCGAATGGCATGCCTGGTGCGCACAATTACAGCTTTAGATTTTTCGCCTTTTTTAACTGTGGCATTCGGAGAGGATTCTTTAATATTCACATTGATAACATCTCCGATTTCAGCATTGAATGTACCCATTCTGTTGAGTACGCAAATTAAAGAAGCCTTACGCGCCCCAGTATTATCGGCCACATCAAGAATAGAACGCAATTGTAACATTTAAACTATCTCCTCAGGTTTAATCACCTGTGTATCTAGGGCTTTCTTAATGATTTCTTTGACAATAAAATGTTTATCTTTAGATAACGGCCTGGTTTCAACTATGCGGACAATATCTCCCAGCTTAGCTGTACCTAATTCATCATGCGCTTTAAATTTATTATGCAATTTGACAATCTTGGAATATTTTGCATGGCGGGTTAAATGCATAGTTTTTACCACCACGGTTTTCTTCATCTTATCGCTGACGACCACACCTGTAAATTCTTTTTGCTTACCCATCTTATTTATCTTTCTTCTCGTTTAAGATTGTCCTGATCCGCGCAATATCCTTTTTAATCAGGGCAAACTTATGCGGCTTCTCAACGCTTCCGGTATAACGCTGTATATTTAATTTAGAAAGCTCTTCCTGTAAAACTTTTTCTTTCAGCAATAGCTCTTCTTTTGACTGATTTCTTAGCTCAAGTGGTTTCATATTATTTATGCACCCTGGTAACAAACTTTGTCCGTAACGGCATTTTATAGGCTGCTAAACGAAAGCAAGCTTTAGCATACTCTTCCGGAACTCCGCCTAACTCAAAAAGTATACGCCCTCTTTTAACTACCGCCACCCAATGATCCAGATCGCCTTTACCCTTACCCATACGTACTTCGGCTGGTTTTTTAGTTATAGATTTATCCGGAAAAATCCTGATCCAGAGTTTGCCGCCTTTATGTAACTGACGTGCCAGAATAACACGCACGGACTCAATCTGAGTATTTTTAATCCATCCATTTTCCAGGACCTTTAAACCAAATTCTCCAAAAGCTAAAGTTGCTCCGGTAGTTGCCAATCCGCGCCTTTGGCCTCTTTGTAATTTACGATATTTAACCCGCTTGGGCATTAAAACCATGCTTAAATACTCCTAATTTATCGAGCAGGCCGGAAAGATTCTCTCGGTCCCTGTTGTTGCTGGCTTACGCTTTTTACTTCTTCCTGAATAAATTGCTTGCCTAAAATATCGCCTTTATAAATCCAAACTTTAACTCCGATCAATCCATAAGTAGTCAGTGCTTCGGCAAAACCATAATCAATATCAGCACGCAATGTTTGTAAGGGAACCTTACCGACTTTATAAGTTTCCTTGCGGCTCATCTCTGCGCCGTTAAGCCTGCCTGAACAGCTCACCCGGATACCTTTTACGCCGGAAGCAACCGATTGCTCCATTGCTCTTTTTACCGCGCGGCGGAAAGCAATACGCTTCTCCTGCTGCAAAGCAATATTTTCCGCCACTAACTGGGCATCCCAAGCAGGATTGTTCACTTCCTGGATATCAATTGAAATTTCATTCTTAACTAAACTGTTTAAATCCGCGCGTAACCGTTCAATATCAGCACCATGCCTGCCGATGATAATACCTGGACGGGCAGAAAATATGCGCACCCGGATCTTTTGGGCTAATCTTTCCACGATAATTTTTGAGATCGCTGCCTGCTTAAATTTACTTTTTATAAATTTACGGATCTTAAAATCCTGTTGAATAAACAACGGGAAATCTTTGCCCTTGGCAAACCAACGCGAGTGCCACTGCCTGATAAAACCAATCCTTAATATTAAAGGGCTTACCTTATGTCCCATGAATTATGCTCCCCTCTTTAAATCTAACTCAATTTTTATATGTACCGTACGTTTACGAATTGATGCCGCCCGGCCAAATGCCGCAGCTTTAAATCTTTTCCAAACCGGCCCCGGGTTAGCCACAATTTTAGAAACATATAGCTTATCCGCCTGGAAACCCTTTATTTTAGCATTAGCAATCGCGGATTTCAATATTTTTATTAAATACTCCTTCGGCCTTTTATCCACCGTACGTAAAATCGCCTCAGCGATTAAAGCGTCTTTACCGCGAATCAAATCTAGAACCAGGCGGACTTTACTCGGAGATAATCTTAAAAATTTTCCTTCAGCATGTGCGATCATTTTATGTCTTCTCCAGCGCTTTCTTAGCCTTAATACCGCCATGTTTCCTGAATATTCTCGAAGGCGCAAATTCGCCTAATTTATGGCCAACCATATTTTCCGTAACAAAAACTGGAATATGCCTTTTACCATCATAAACCGCAAAAGTAAGTCCGACGAAATCCGGGATAACTGTAGAGCGGCGGCTCCAGGTTTTAATCGCCTGACGCAACCCAAGCTGAGTCTGTTTTTTAATCTTCCTTAATAAACTTTCCTCAACGTACGGACCTTTTTTTAATGAGCGTGGCATATTATGGTTTCCTTCTCTTTACGATAAACTTGTTAGAATATTTATTACGATTCCTGGTGCGATATCCTTTAGTCGGCTTGCCCCAAGGCGTAACTGGATGCGGATTACCCTGACCGGATTTTCCTTCGCCACCACCATGTGGATGGTCAACCGGATTCATTACCACGCCTCTGACTGAAGGTCTGATTCCCAGCCAACGGCTTTTCCCGGCTTTACCTAAAGTGATCGCCTCATGGTCAATATTACCAATCTGGCCGATAGTGGCATGGCAATCTAAACTTATTAATCTTACTTCTCCGGATGGTAAACGCACATGGGCAAATTCACTTTCTTTAGCCATAATCTGCGCGCTGGTTCCGGCACCCCGGACTATCTGGCCGCCCTTACCTTTGAATAATTCAATATTATGGATTAAAGTTCCCGATGGAATATTGCGCAAAAGCAGGCAATTACCCACATTAATCTCAATGTCCTTCTGATTGCTGGAAACGATAATATCATTTACATTCAGCCCCACGGGAGCCACAATATATCTTTTTTCTTTATCCGGATATTCAACTAAAGCAATCCTGGCTGACCGGTTAGGATCATACTCAATAGCCATAACCTTAGCGGGTTGGTCATAAATATTACGTTTAAAATCAATTATCCGCAACATCCGCTTATGGCCGCCACCGATATGCCGGGTAGTGATCCGGCCATGCGCATTCCTGCCTCCGGTTTTTTTAAGCGGCATCAGCAATGAACGCTCAGGTTTATTTTTAGTAATTTCTTTAAAATCCGGGCCACTCATATGCCTGCGGCTCGGTGTAGTTGGTTTAAATTTAATAATGCCCATCTTAGACTACCTCAATTTTCTGGCCAGCAACTAAAGTTACTACGGCTTTTTTAGTATCCGCAGAGCGGCCTAATTGATGCCTGACTCTCTTAAGCTTGCCCATGGAAACAAAAGTATTAACATTCTTTACCTTTACTTTATAAGCTAACTCAACTGCTTTTTTAATCTGGATCTTATTGGCAGAATTAATTACCAGAAACAAATATTTGTTCTGCGGCTGATAACTTGTAGATTTTTCCGTAGTTAAAAGGGCTTTAATTATATTCATTACTTTAACCTCTTGATTAAATCCGCTAAGCCGGCTTTAGTAATCAGCAGCTTATTATTATTCATCACTTCATAAACATGCGTATCGGTTGCCAGGTTGACGCTAAGGAAACTAATATTTTTTAAAGCAATTTTTAATTTACTGTCTACCTTGTCCGTTATAAATAAAACTTTATTTTCTTTTTTAGATTTCAAAGAAGTTAATTTAAGATTAGCTAATATTTTTACCGCTAATTTTGTCTTCGGCTCGGCTACTTTAAATTCATCTAAGATAATTAAGTTATCTTCTTTGGCTTTGGCATTTAAACTTGTCTTTAAAGCCAGCGACTTGATTTTCTGCGGAATATCATAAGAAAAATCCCTAGGATGCGGGCCAAAGACTACGCCACCATGCCGCCAAAGAGGAGATCTGGTGGAACCTACGCGGGCGCGGCCGGTTCCCTTCTGCTTCCAGGGTTTCTTACCACCGCCGGAAACTTCTCCGCGGGTTTTAGTCGAGGCTAATCCTTTTCTCTGATTAGCCCGGTAAGATTCAATTGCCTGATAAAGGCATGCCGTATTCTGAATTCCGTCAAAAACAGAAGCATCCAGTTCTATTTTTTCAATTTCTTTGCCTTCGCTATTATATACCGGTAAAGTAAACATATTATTTTTTCGCCACTATCTTTTTAGCCTTTTTCTTCATGGCTTTAGTAATTACAATATAGCCATTTTTATGGCCCGGGACTGCGCCCTCAACTAATATAATATTATTCTCTAAATCTATCTTAATGACTTTTAAATTTTGCACGGTTACCTGCTCGGCACCCATGTGCCCGGGCATATGATGGCCGCGAAAAACTCGGCCCGGAGTAGTACTGGAACCTATCGAACCAACCCGGCGATGCGAAGTTGAGCCATGAGTCCTGGGCCCACCCTGCCAATGCCAACGCTTCATACCACCCTGAAAACCTTTACCAATAGAAATGCCGCAAACATCGACAAAATCTCCTTCAGCGAAAAGATCAACCTTAAGCTCATCT
>JAQTRA010000067.1 GCA_028712045.1 Candidatus Omnitrophota bacterium
ATCCAAAATACGCAAAGCCACCTTCTCCCCGTAACTGGAAGGCAATATCGAAACACGAAAATCTACTTCCCGGCCAAGAATTTTTACCTTAAACCGGCCATCCTGAGGTAGCCGATGTTCAGCAATATCCAACTCTGACATAACTTTAATCCGCGATACTATGGAGGCGTGCATACTCTTCGGCGGAGATTTTTGTTCAGCCAACACTCCGTCAATGCGGAAACGAATGCGTAATTTCTTATCAAACGGCTCAATTAAAATATCTGATGATTTTTTCTTGATTGACTCCTCTAAAAGCATATTGGTAACTTTAATTACCGGAGCTTCATGGCTGATCCGGTCAAGCTCCTGGTCACTGGGCAGGTTATCTTTTTCTTCTTTAACTAATTCAATTGAAGAAACCGTCATCTCTTTGACCAGGTCATCAATAATTCCCTTGGTCGTATCCGGATAAGATAATTCAATGGTCTGGTTAATATCCTGAACTGAAGAAATAATCGGATTAATTTTAAAACCGGTGAGCGACTGCACATGGTCAATGGCAAAGATATTCAGCGGGTCAGCCATCGCCAGGGTAATCGTATCCCCCATTTTGGAAACCGGAATAATCTGATAATGGCGGGCAATATCCACGGGAATGATTTTTACAATTTCAAAATCGATTTTTAAGCGTTTTAAATCAATTAAAGGCAGGCCTAAGCCTTCGCTTAGGGTGGTGATCAACTCATGCTCTTTTACAAACTTAAGGCCGACAATAATATCACTAAGCTTGCCGCCCTTGCCTTCTTGCACCTCAAGCGCCTGCTCAAGCTGCTCCTCGGTAATTAGTTTGTTATGGATTAATATTTCGGTAAGGCGGTCTTTAAGCGAAATCATTTACTATCTTTATTCCTTGTCCTTGTAGTATTTTGCTATCGCTTTTTTAATATCTGAAGAGGTTGAAACAAAAGTCTGCACACTGCAACCGCTAAGCAGTTCCACGTCCTCGATAGCCTGAATATTCAAAGGATTAGACATCGCTAGAGTTAAATTATTGCCGATCTTATCTATCGGCACCAGCAAATACTGCCGGGCAACCCGTCCAGGGATAATACTGGTGATCTCCGGATTAACATCATAATTACTTAAAGGCAGATAGGGGAATCCGTATTGCGCGGTTAATGATTGGGCAATATCTTCTTCTTTAGCAAAGCCCAATTCCACTAAAATTTCACCGATTAACCCGCCTTTGATCCGCTGCAGGTTTAAAACCTGATCCAGCTGGCTTTGGTTAATAATCCCCCGATCCAGCAGAAGCTCACCTAATTGTTTATTAATAATCCTTCGAACAGGCATAAGTAATTATCTTTCTAAAAAACAACTACCCGGTTTTTTCCCTGCGCCTTAGCTTTACCTAACAACTCTTTGGCTTTCTTAACTAATTGCTCCGCCTCAACCCCATCCAGCGGGTTTTCACTTACCCCAGCGCTAAAAGTAAGCAGCTTATCTTTATCCGGATCCTCGCCAAAAATAAATTCAATCTTTTTGCGAATATCCTCGGCAACTTCTTTGGCCTGGCGTTTGTTTTTTTCCGGTAAAATTACCGAGAATTCATCGTCCCCGGTCCGGCCAACCCGGTCAATATCCGTAATCGAATCCTGGACTAAAGCCGAAACTTTTTTCAGCGCCATCTCCGCGGAAATTAAACCAAATTTTTCCCGGTAAGTTTTAAAATTATCAATATCAAAAATAATAAAAGCACACGGCCGCTGATAGGCAATTGCGCGCTTGATCTCTTCTTTTAAACGGCTGCTGATAAATGATTGGTTAAAAAGCCCGGTCAGGGCATCTTTAATCTCCAGCTTATCAATCCGGCTGGACATGATGTCGTTTTCAATGGCAATCGCAATCTGTTTGGAAAATATATCTAGCAATTCAATATCATCTTTACTGTACTGGAAACCTTCCCGGGTATTGCCAATGCCCAGTACTGCTTTGACTTTGCCTTTTAAAAATATCGGCATGGATAAACAGTTTTTAAGCTGGAACTTATCTAAGAAATCAACCGTGAGGTTCTCAGCCAGGAAATTATTTTTATCCAAAACCAAAAGTTTATTTAAATTTAGAGCTTTAGTAAAAATATCCTCACCCGGCCCGACCACTACCGACATTAAATGCTCGCGCTGCTCGCCTCTGGCGCCATCAACAATCTTCATAAAAAATACATCTTTTTCTTCATCGCGGATCAGCAGAAATGCGATATCGGAATTAGCCAAAAACCTGGATTTCTCAACTGCGGCTTTAAGAGTTTCTTCGATCCTCGCCCCCTGCGAAATCATTGAACTGATCTGCATCAGGTTCGAAAGAACCACTACTCTTTTCTGGATCTCAATATTAATCTCAGTGGTCTTCTCGCTGTATTGCTTAAGCTCATCCATATTGTTGCGGATACGCAAAGTCAGCTTATTTAAAACATTGCCCAACTCGCCTACTTCATCATCCTGGCTTACTTCTAATTTACGGTGGATATCTCCGGCGGCAATATATTTAGCTTCGTTGGTAACTGAGGTTAATCGGTCAAAAACTTCTTTAATCACAAAAAGCCCGATCAGAGCCACAAACGCGCTGATGATCACCGAAGCGACCACATCCAGCTGAACTCCAAATTTAGGGAAAATATAATTGGTAACTAAATAGACGCAGACTAAAAGCGGCAGGATGGACATCAACTGGAAAGCGATGATTAATTTTTGCCTAATCGTACGCGAGCTTAATGAAAAACGATCAGCTTTTTTATCCATTTATCCCCCAGTAATTATTCAATTAATTAAGAAATTATACCTCTTAACTCCTTATCTGGCAATAGATTTGTTCAATTCACTAAGCAAAGTTTCTTTATCAATTCCCAGATCAATAAAATCCCAGGCTAGCAGGCTATCGCGCGGTTTTTCGCTTAAATAACTTTGCGGATCAACCTTATTTTCTTCAAAAGCCTCCTGCCACTTAGTAAATGAAAAATAATTTGACCAGGCATCAAATTTAGCGCCTTTTTTATAAGCCGAAAGGATAACCGCACTCAACCTTCTGTCACCGCGCGAAAGCACACCCTCTAAAAAACCCATTTCCAGATTATGAAAATTAAATTTTAGCCTTCTATTCTTGCAATGATTTCTTAGGTAATTTTGTTTATCTTTAATCATTGGCATTGAATCCATTTTTAACCATTGAAAAGGCGTATGCGGCTTGGGGATCAGAGGGTTAACGCTTATATTAATTGCCGCGGGTGCACCGTTGACTTTTCTCCTTAATTCAGAAGCTTTACCGGCAAAATCAATAATTTCCTGTAAATCACTTTCTGTTTCAGTGGGAAGCCCAATCAGAAAATAAAGTTTTAAATGCTGATAACCCGACTGGTAAGCAACGGCAATAGCCGAATCAAACTCTTCAACTGAAAAATCTTTTTCAATAACTTTACGCAACCTCTCCGACCCTGCTTCCGGGGCAAAAGTCAGTCCGGTTTTTTTTACTTTGGCGATCAGTGTGGAAACATTCCCCAGCAAAGCTTTGGCCTTAAGCGACGGAAGAGTTAAATTAATTGTCTGCTCTTTTAAAACTTTAATTAAATCCTCAACCAATTTGCCAAACTGCGGATAATCACTCACCGATAAACCAGCCAAAGATATTTCTTCATAACCCGAAGCTAAACAGGCACCATGCGCTAATGACTTTACCTGCTCCTGGCTGCGGATCCTTAAAGGATAATATTGGCTTCTGGCCTGACAAAAACAACAGCGGTTCGGACAACCCCGCATAATCTCCAAGCTGACCCGGTCATGCACTACCTGAACATTCGGCACGATCCAATTAACCGGAAAATATGCATTGTCAAGATCCGCCACAATGCGTTTTTTTATTCTCGCCGGCACTCCTTTTACTCCGGGAGAAAAACTCACTAACTCGTTAGCCTGATTATACTCTACGTTATAAAGCGACGGCGCATAAACGCCCTCAATTTTAGAAAACTTAACCAGCAACTCTTCCTTGGGCAGACGGCCAGATTTATAATCATCTTTGTGCTTACGATACAGATCCACCAACTCTACAATTGCTTCCTCTGCCTCGCCGATAATAAACAGGTCAAAGAATGCCTGCATCGGCTCAGGATTAAGCGCGCAGGGGCCTCCGGCAATAACTAAAGGAAAGTTTTGGTCGCGTAATTTTGATTCCAGAGGTAAACCGGCAAGATCCAGAATATGTAAAACATTGGTATAATTTAATTCACTGCCCAGAGAAAAACCCAGAAAATCAAAATGGATCAGCTCTTCCTGTGATTCCCAGGAAAATAAACGCTGGTTACTGGCTTTTAAAGCCTCCTGCATATCCGGCTCAACCGCGAAAAATCTTTCACAAGCTAAATCCGGAATTTCATTTAAAATCCCGTAAATTATCCGCAGCCCCAGGTTACTCATCCCCACTTCATATAAATCCGGGAACCCTAACGCAAAACTTATTTTAGCTGATCTTAAATCTTTAGTACTGGCGTTATATTCATTACCCAGATATTGAGCCGGGCGATGTACTCCTAAAAGGATATCTTCAATCGCCATTAAAATACAGCCCTTCTGCGGTCAATATTTACCAGGATCCCTAACGCGATAAAAGTTACCAATACACTTGAGCCGCCATAACTTAAAAGCGGTAAAGGTAATCCCACTACCGGAGCAATCCCCATATTCATCGCCATATTAATAAATACCTGCAAAGCTAATAAAAGTGAAATTCCGTAAGCCAATAACTTGCCGAATGAATCCTGAGTTCGTTGCGCGATCATAAAACCTTGCCGGATAATTAAATAGTAAATAATGATCAGCAAGCTGCTGCCGACAAAACCCCACTGTTCGGAAAAAGTAGCAAAAATAAAATCAGTATGCGATTCCGGTAAAAAATACAGCTGGCTCTGCGTGCCGGCTAGCCAGCCTTTGCCAAATAACCCGCCGGAACCAATCGCGATCCGCGACTGAATTATCGTGTAACCGGCGCCTAAAGGGTCGATATTCGGATTTAAAAATACCAGTAACCTCTGCTTCTGATAATCATGCAGGAGATGCCAGAGAAATGGCAAGGGCAAAGTTAACGAAGTTAATAAAATAAAAATATATTTCAGGCGGACATTAGTTAAATACAGTAAAGAAGTAAAAGCAAACAAAAGCATCAGGCCGCTGCCGAGATCCGGCTGTTCGATAATCAAAAACATAGGAACCGCCACAAAGATAAACGGCAGGACTAACCCGCGGAAAATCCCAAATTTTCCGCTAGATAATGATATATCATCCACGGATTTACGGCTGAAATAGCGGGCTAAAAATATAATGATCGCCAGTTTCGCAAACTCCGAAGGCTGAAAATTAAACCAGGCGAACCTTAACCAGCGCTGCGCTCCCAGCCTGACAATACCTAAACCAAAAACTAACAAAAGAAAAAAT
>JAQTRA010000068.1 GCA_028712045.1 Candidatus Omnitrophota bacterium
TGAGCTATGAGCCCATTTCATTTAACAATGGGCAAGAAGGGAGTCGAACCCTTACGACCTTGCGGCCAACAGATTTTAAGTCTGTCGTGTATGCCATTCCACCACTTGCCCCTAAAATTTATCAAGGCGACGAGCGGAATTGAACCGCTGAATAGTTGTTTTGCAGACAACTGCCTTACCACTTGGCTACGTCGCCAAAAGCTAAAAGAACTTTTTTACTTCCTTCAGAATATCTTCCAGGGGAGCTAAACAACCTACCCCCGTTTTGCCACAAGCGAGTAAGCCTTTAACCGGCGCAATAAACTTATAACCACAGCTCTTAAGTTTAGCAATATTACTTTGGGTAATTTTATTTTGATACATATTTTCATTCATTGCCGGAGCAATTAAAACTTTTGCTGAACTAGCGCAAATCGTACAACTCAGTAAATCATCACAGATTCCGCTGGCAAGCTTAGCAATAAAATTAGCGGTCGCCGGAGCCACCAAAATCAAATCCGCATTATTAGCTAAAGAGATATGCTCAATCTCCTGGCTTTGCCAATCGGAAGGCAAACCATTATCCTCTGACTTACATGCATCCGTTTCATCAAACATCCCTGCCCGGTAAACCCGCCGTCCGCTTAGGCTCTGGAAAACAATCGGCTTAATCAGCTCTTCGGCTTCCTTAGTCATGACCACGGTAACGCTAAACCCGGATTCCTTAAGCTTACGGATCAGCTCACAGGATTTATAAATAGCAATACTTGCCGTGACCCCTAAAATAATATTTTTTTCTGCCTTTACCATTATTCCTTGGCTTTTATTTTTTTAGCTTCAATTTTGCCTTCGGCGATTTCATGTAACGCTACCGTTGATGGCTTGGCATTAGCCGCATCTTCAACCAGCTTGGGCTGGCCTTCAGCAATCTCCAGCGCCCGCTTAGAAGCTAAGATAACCAGTTTATAAACTGAACCTAAACTTTTACTTAATAGTTTTTCTCTACCTTCATATCCCATGTGTTCCTCCAGTGGGCGAAATCGCCTTTTTAATAATTTCCTTGAGCTTATCTGATGCAACTTGCAAATTTTTATTTAAAATACAGTGATCAAAACGTGAACAAGCCTTAATCTCCCGGCGGGCAAGTTTTAAACGCTGCACAACCTCTTGCTGAGCAGTACAATTACAGCGCTTTTGAATTCTTGTCTTTAGCGTTTCTAAAGAAGGTGGTAAAACAAAAATCGTTACTGTATTTTTTGGATAGATTTTCTTTAGGATTGCTGCGCCCTTAAGATCTAAACAAAAACCAATATTTTTACCTTTTTTAAGCTGAGCGTCTACAAACTGCTTAGGCGTCCCGTAATAATAGCCCAAATACCTGGTCCATTCAAGAATTTTCTTCTGTTTTATCAGGCGTTTAAACTCAAAGCTAGTTACAAAAAAATAATCCTTCCCCTGCCTTTCTTGCGAGCGCTTAGGCCGCGTGGTCAGTGAGCGGGATTTGATCAGCAATTTACTTATTTCTTTATCTTGAGTGAGCTTACTCAGAAGGGTAGTCTTGCCTGAGCCTGAAGGCCCGGAGATAACAAAAATTTTTCCTTGGCTTTGGCTATCGGAAGCCAAACCATTGTTCTCCAACTTAGTATTTTTTGCTCTATTAGTAATTTTCACTACTCGATATTCTGTACTTGTTCGCGAATTTTCTCAATCTGGCTTTTCATCTGTAAAGCTCTTCCGGAAATAATCAGATCAAATGACTTCGCCGCCAAAGTGTTGGCTTCTCTTTGCATCTCCTGGGTAATAAAATCTAATTCCTTACCCACTGCCCCGCCCTTGGCAATTTTTTGCTGGAAATTCTTAATGTGAAAGCTTAAACGGTCGATTTCTTCAGCAATATCCGCGCTTTTTAAAAACGCCGCCCGATCCTCGGCGCAAATCTTTTTGATTCTGTTTTTTATCTCGAGGGCAAAACGCTGTTTTATTAAAACCAGCTCTTTCTTGAGCAAATTGCTTCGATCCTTTAATAAACCAGCCAAAGCCTGGCCCTCTTTCCGGCGGGTCTTTAAAAGTTCCGATAAAGCCCGCTTAAGCAGAGGCTGGATATGTTCCCAGATATGCACCCCGGCGGGTTTATTTTCTTTAAGCGATAAAATACCCGGCAGGCGGATCAAGGAATCTAAAGTCAATCCCCCTTTAATTTTAAATTCAGCTTCAATACTATTGAGCTCACGTAAATAATTTCTTAATAACTTACGATTTACAAATATTCCCTGCGCCTCTTCTCCTTTAAGATTGATCGCGCAAAAAATCCTGCCCCGGCGGATATCGGCTTCAATCTCTTTTTTGATTCTGTCCTCTAAAGAAAGCAGGCCATCCGGAAGATGGAAAACGCATTCTAAGAATTTATGGTTGGTGCACCTTAATTCTACGCAAATTCTGCCGATAGAATTAACCTCCGCCTCAAAACTACCGAACCCAGTCATACTGCTAATCATTTTTCCGCCTTATTTTGCCCAGATTTTATTTTTAACTTCTTTTTGGACTACTTCTTTTGCCGGGTAAAGATCCACAATCACTTCATCCGGAGAAAACCAAAGTTTAATCTCCCGCTCTGCTTCTTCCACATTAGAAGAAACATGAATCGCATTTTCATATACACCGCTGGTAGTTATCCGGCCGTAAGAGCCGCGGATAGAAGTCGGATCGGCTTCTTCCGGATTAGTCGCTCCGGCTAAATCACGGCATTTTTTTATCGCATCCTCACCCCAATAAACCAGGGCCATAACTTTTTTACGGTCATGCAACTGGCCTTGTAAATACATAATAATGTCGCCGAAGAATGGCTTATCTTTTAAATGTTTATAATGTTCCTCGGCCAGCTCTTTAGACACCCGCACCATTTTAGCGGCCACAATTTCAAGCTTAGTTTCAGAAAGCCGCGTAAGAATATTACCCGTCAGAGATTTAATCAGCCCGTCGGGTTTAATTAAAATTAAGACTGCCTGACTCATTATTTATTCCCTCCCTTAATGACATTAGCGATACGCTCTAAATCTTCCGGTGAATAAAAATCAATTGTAATATGCCCGCGTTTTTTATTTTTTGTAATCCGCACTTTGGTGGCTAAAGCATGCTGCATTTGCTCCTCGAGGACCGCAACCAAAGGATCTCTTTGGCCCAAAGCAATTTTGCGCCTTAATCCTTTTGGCCGGGTAGTTTTCACTAAACTTTCTAGCTCCCGCACTGATAAACCTTTGCTGATAATATCCTGCGCTAACCTGCGCTGCTGGTTAGCATCATCAATTTCCAGCAAGGTGCGGCCATGGGCAAAACTAATCCGGCCTTTTTTCATCTCCTGCTGAATTTCATGCGGAAGTTTAAGCAAACGCAAAGTATTAGTTATTGTGCTTCTGGCTTTTCCTAAACCCTCGCTTATTTTTTCCTGGGTAACCTGAAACTTATCGATCAAGTGCTGATAAGCATGTGCTTCTTCAATTGGATTTAAACCTTCTCTTTGAATATTTTCAATTAGCGCCAATTCTAAAGAATCTTGATCGGAAACATCGCGCACAATAATCGGTATCTCTTTGAGCCCCAACGAGTTAGCGGCACGAAGCCTGCGTTCACCGGCAATCAACTCATAGCTATCCCCTTTACGCCTGACTAAAAGTGGCTGGATAACTCCTTTTTCTTTGATTGATTGCGCTAATTCTTCAATACTTTGCTGATCAAAATCTTCGCGGGGTTGGAAAGGATTAGGTTTTATTTGTCCAGACTGGACATAAACAATCGCCTCTTTATGTTCATTGCTCTCTAAAGCTTTTTCCGGAATTAATGCACTCAGGCCTTTTCCTAATGCTCGTCTTTCCATTAAACCTCTCCTTTATCTAAACCTAAAATCTCTTTGCTTAGCTCAGCGTATTTTTGTGCTCCTAAAGAATTAGCATCATATAAAGCAATTGGTTTGCCAAAACTTGGTGCTTCGGTTAAGCGGATATTACGGGGAATTACTGTATTATAAACTTTATCTTTAAAATGATTGCGCGCTTCCTGGATAACTTCTTTGGTGAGATTGGTCCGGAAATCCGCCATGGTTAGCAGCACTCCTTCAATGGCTAAATTCGGGTTAAGATTTTCTTTCACAAGTCTAACGGTGTTATGGAGTTGCGTCAATCCTTCCAACGCATAATATTCACATTGCACCGGGATAATTACTGAATCTGCCGCGCATAAACCATTAATGGTTAACAACCCTAACGATGGCGGTGAATCTATAATAATAAAATCGTAATTTTCTTTTTCTTTTTGGAGAGCTCTTTTTAACCGATACTCTCTTCCTAGCACGCCAACCAACTCCACTTCTGCGCCGGTTAAATCTAAATTAGAAGGAGCAAGAAAAAGATTATCAATTATGGTTTTTTGTAATATATCCCCAACACTTAACTCTTCTAATAAAATATGGTAGGTACTTTGCTTAATATCGTGCTTGTTAATCCCGATACCGCTTGTAGCATTAGCTTGCGGATCTAAATCCACAAGCATAACTTTCTTACCTGCCAAGGCTAAATACGCTGCCAGGTTAATCGAAGTGGTAGTTTTACCCACCCCACCCTTTTGATTACAAATCGCAATTATTTTACCCATTGTAATTACTATAGTTACGTCAAGTTACACGAGGAACCCTTTGAATCTATTAAATAAATTATCCCAAATTTTAAACAATTGTCAAGTAATTTGTTTATTGGCAATTACGCTTACGCGGACTTTTGCTGGTTTCTCCCCTGGCATTCCAAAAAGGCCCTTTTTCTCTTCAGAGAGAGTTTCTATTCTTACGCGCTTACGGGGCAGCTTTAATATCTGCAAAGCCTTTTCAATCGCCTCTTCTACTGTTTTGCCTTCAGCTTCAACATGCCTTTCATTTTTCATTTCTGACTATTAATGCGAAACTGGTAGGCAAGCATTAAAGCGCTATTTACAAACCAATAAAGCACTAACCCTGATGGCATTTGGTAAAAAATAACGCCAAACATAATCGGCATAATAATTGACATTATCTTCTGCTGCTGAGCAGCCTCACCCGTAGTGGCCTTAGCCATAGATATCTTTTGTTGCACAAACATGCCAATGGCCATTAAAATAGGTAATATATTAACCTGATTACCTAAAAATGGAATGCTATTTTTAAGCACAAAAAGCTGATCCGGAGCAGATAAGTCTTTGATCCAAAGGAATTTAGCGCCTCTTAAAGCTACCGAGCGGATTAACGCTTGGTAAAGTGCAAAGAAAATAGGCATTTGCAACAACGGCGGCAAACAACCGCTTAGCGGATTAACTT
>JAQTRA010000069.1:0-2213 GCA_028712045.1 Candidatus Omnitrophota bacterium
ATTTAAGCGCGCCCCAGATCGTGGGTGGATTTCTTATAAATAAAGATAGGAAAATACTCTATAAATTAGCCAAGTTGCCTCTGCTTTGGGAAAGGCGCATAGCCATTCTGGCAACATTTGCTTTTATCAGGCTGGGTGATTTTGCTGATGTTTTTGGTATTGTTAAGCTCTTGCTTTGCGATCAAGAAGATTTGATTCATAAAGCCTGCGGTTGGATGCTGCGTGAAGTTGGCAAGCGTGATCTGCGCGCTGAAGAAAAGTTTTTACGTAAGTATTGTAAAGTTATGCCCCGGACAATGCTGCGTTATGCGCTAGAAAAATTTCCTCAAAGTAAAAAAAAGTTGTATAATTAAATTATGCCTAAAAAAATATTAATACTTTCCGGAAGCCCTGTAAAAAACGGTAATACTGCAAAATTAGTAAAATGGTTTGTAGAAGGCGCTCGAGTAAAAAGCGCTCAGATTGAAGTTGTGCAGACTGCTTTTTTAAAATACAAATCTACTGGCTGCATATCCTGCCGGGCGTGTCAAAAATTAGCTAAATACGAATGTGTTATTAATGATGAGGCAAAGCCGGTTTTAGCGAAAATGGCCAAAGTAGATGTAATTGTGATGGCTACACCGTTGTATTTTTACGGAGCGAGCGCCCAGTTGAAACTGGTGATGGACAGGATGTTTTCGCTTTACAAATGGGATAATAAAGCGGAAACTATGACCACGCCTTTAGAAGGCAAAACCTTTGTTCTGCTGGCGAGTGCTTTTGAAGATATCGGGCTGGATACATTGGAAAAATCGTTTGTCATAACCGCGGATTACTCGGGTATGAAATTTGAATCGCTCTTGGTAGCTAATGCCGGTGAACCAGGTGAGATCGTTAAGGTAAAAGGTGCCCGGCAAAAAGCTATCGCATTAGGCAAGAAAGTCGGTTAGTTATTTTTTTGAATTAAACCAATCAACTAAATGAGAGGAGGTGAATAAAATGAAAAAGTTATTTCTTGTACTTATCGGTCTTTGCTTAGTGAGCTTCTTAGCTTTTGCCCAGGAGGCAACTAAGCCCGCAGCTACTACTACAGCTACGGCTACAGAAACGACCACTACTACTGCTGTTACAACCACAACTACGGACACATCTGTTACTACACCTGAAGTAATGGTTTTAAAAGGTGATGTTATTGACAATCTGTGCGCGGGAATCAACAAAGATACTTTGTCTGAATTTGTCAAGACGCATACTAAGGAGTGTACTTTAAAGCCGGAATGCGTGGCTAGCGGGTATTCTATCTTAACAGATGGCAAACTTTACAAGTTTGATCAGGCTTCAAATATCATGGTAGAAGAGTTTTTAAAGAAAGCTGACAGCAAGTTACAGGTTTCAATTACTGCCAAGCAGGTTGGCGAGGAGTTGAGCTTAGTCTCAATCGAAAACCAGAAATAATTCATAATTAATATCTATAAAAAGGCCTCTTTCGAGATTTGAGAGAGGCCTTTTTATTTGTGCCAGCTTGAAAAATGCTTGGGTTCACCGGCTAAAGAGGTATAATATATTTAATGCTTACTAAGAAAGTCTTTTTGAGTTTTGCTCAGGAAGATGCGCAGAAGGTAGAAAAGTTAATATCTTTACTGCGCAGCCCGGATTATGAGCTGGATTTTTATGAAGGCGCTTTAGATCCGGATTTTGATTCCGCAGAGGCTGAGGTTATTAAGCAAGCAATAGGAGAAAAAATATCAAAATGCACTATTGCGGTTTGCCTCATCGGAGAAAATACGTATAAAAGCAAGTGGGTTGATTCTCAGCTGCGTAAAAATAGAAACAAAGGTAATAAAATTATTGTGATGGCTTTAAAGGGAATACAGGATGCTGTGTTACCGGCTGTAGTAAGAGAGGAAAATTTAACCTTTTACCCCTGGGATCCGCAGAAATTAAAAACACTTATTGCTGAGGATACGCATAAGCTTTTTGATAATTCGCCTTAAGAAAAGTGACGATTGACATTCTTTGGGTATTCTTATATAATTAAGCAAATATTACCGGGGAGGAAGAGATGATGAAATTATCCAGAGTTGTTTTATTTACATTTTCTGTTTTGATTCTTTTAGCGTCAGTTGCTTTTGCTGAAGATATTACCATTACCACGTATTATCCTTCTCCTTATGGAAGTTATAACGGCCTTTTTACGGATAAACTTGGCGTGGGAGATAATAATAGCGATGGTA
>JAQTRA010000069.1:2313-5254 GCA_028712045.1 Candidatus Omnitrophota bacterium
ATTCTTTTAGCGTCAGTTGCTTTTGCTGAAGATATTACCATTACCACGTATTATCCTTCTCCTTATGGAAGTTATAACGGCCTTTTTACGGATAAACTTGGCGTGGGAGATAATAATAGCGATGGTAGTTTTACTTCTGCGGATGTGCCGACTACCGCCGGACAAGTATGGATTAACGGTAATGTGGGTATAAAAACAGGGGTAGTCAGCCCTTCTTATCCGCTTCAACTTAACGGCGAACCGGCAGCCAACGGTTATACTCTTTGGACAAATTATTCTGACCGAAGGTTAAAAGAAAACATTGTCGGGCTGGAAAACGGAATTATGGATAAGATAATGAAGCTTAAGCCTTCGGCATTTGATTATAACGATAAGTATTATCAGCTTACCGGATATAGTAAAGATGGCCGTAAGCTTTATGGTTTTGTGGCGCAGGAGATGCAGGAAGTGTTCCCGGAGATGGTAAAAGAGCAGCAGCTGGGCAAAGAAACCTATTTAGATACAAACTTAACGAATTTACAGGTTTATTTAGTTAAAGCTATCCAGGAACAGCAGGATTTGATCAAGGAGCAGCAACTTGAGATCAATGCGTTGAAAGCGCGGTTGGATAAGCTGGAAGAAAAATAAACACAATATTGCTGGACAAACGGCAAAAATGTGTTAGACTTACCAAGTAGTGAATAAAGGATTAGAAGTTTGTAGGCCGCGAGGTTTAGAAAACTAACCTTCGTGGTTTTTTGTTTCTGCCGTTATTTGCTAAAATTTCAGAGGAGAGGGGGAGTAAATAATGGCAAAGGGAAAAGTAAAGTGGTTTTCAGACCAGAAAGGTTTTGGGTTTATTACACCTGAATCCGGTAGCGATGTATTTGTTCATCACAGCGCAATCCAGGGTGAAGGTTATAAATCATTAGCTGAGGGTCAGGAAGTAGAGTTCAACATCGAAAAAGGACCTAAGGGCGAACAGGCTACTAATGTAGTAAAACTGTAATACTGGTAAAAAAAATGGCTTGGCTTCTACATCAGAGGCCAAGCCTTTTTTTAAAACAATTATCTAGCTAAGGGAAAATCAATCAAATGAAAAAGAAAAAAGTAGTTATCGATTGCAATGAGTGCAACAGCCAGTCTGATTGCTGCAGGTTTGGAGCCTGGATTGACCTGGAAGAGGCAAAGAAAGTAATCTCCCTGGGTATAAAAGGAGATTTTTTTCATTTAGAGCAGGATAAAGAATTTCCGTCCGGATACAAAGTGGGCACTAGTTATGAAGATGAGAAATGCGGTTTTCTTGATCCCGATGGTCTGTGCAGGATACATAAAGTTGATTATGCTTTTAAACCGGAAACCTGCAAAGAGTTTCCTTATGAAAACAATAAAGTTGCCCCGATCGCAAAAGTATTATGCACTTTGCACCGGTCTAAATTAGAAAAGAATAAGAAAAAGAGCAAAAAGTAGCCATGGATATAAATAAACAGGATAAATGGTATTTTAAGGGCTGGTCGTTAGTTATTTCGTTTCTTTGCGTTGGCCCGTTTATGCTGCCCTTGGTCTGGGCTAACCCGCGTTTTAGTAAAAAATCCAAACTTATTATAAGTATTGTTATTCTTGCGGCTACCTATTTATTGACTGAATTTTTTATTAAATCATTATCTTCAATTAACAGCTCTTATCAGCTGCTTTCCGGATAGAAAATTTTTAGTTATGAAATACACCCAAGGGACAATCGGCAGGGTTTTTCTTTTAAAATTCGAAGACGGTGATGTTTTAATTGATCGTTTAGCGGATTTTGCCAGGAAAGAACGCGTTAAAGCGGCATCGATGATTTTTATTGGTGCTTTGAGAAAAGGTGATTTAGTCACCGGCCCAAAGCAGCCGGTTATTCCGCCGTTACCTAATAAAGTTACCTTTAAAGATGGCTGGGAAACTATGGGTCTGGGGACGATTTTTACAAATGCCGCCGGCCCACAGATACATATCCATGCCAGTTTGGGCAAGAAAAATAAGTTTTTAATGGGTTGTGTCCGCGGTAAATCAAAAGTTTTTTTGGTTATTGAGGCCATTGTTTTAGAGTTAAAAGGCGTTAAGGCGTCCAAAGAGATTGACCCTAAAACAGGCTTAAATCTTTTACGTGTTTTTTCTGGAGAAGTGATATAATAAGAAAAAGGAGAAGTAAATGGATTTTAACGCGATCAGAAAAGATATTAAAGCCTTAAATTTTGACACTTTGCGCACGGATTGCGATAACTTTTTCGAGGGAGTAATTATTAAAGATGAGCTGGAAAAGCTTAACGCGCAGTTGGTTAATTTTCTTGGGCTTCCGGTATTCCCATCAAAGAGCAGATTACCCCATAAAGCCCAGGAAACCGTTGATGGTTTTGGCGGAGTAACTTCCGGACAGACATTATATTATAAAGATTTAGGAAGCGATTCTATTTATGCGATGCTTTGGCCGTGGCAAGATGGCGTGCGCACGACAGTAAAAATTATCCAGAAATAACTTAAACTATAGAATGAGTTTTACTTACCTGCAAAAAATTCCTACCCCACTTGAGATATCGGGCATGATGCCGATGCCGGAGAAGCTTAAGGCAATCAAAGCTAAACGCGATGAGGATATTCTAAAGGTTTTAAAAGGCAAGGATAACCGGTTTCTGCTGATTATCGGGCCATGTTCTGCGGATAACGAAGATGCGCTTTCAGAGTATGTTTCGCGCTTAGCAACTGTTCAAAATAAAGTCAAAGATAGAATAATCCTGATCCCGCGTATTTATACAAATAAGCCGCGGACAACCGGAGCTGGCTATAAAGGTATGTTGCACCAGCCTCAGGCTACCGGGGATCGGGATATTTCCAAAGGTATCAAAGCTATCCGGCGTATGCATCTTCGGGTTTTGAATGAATCCGGCTTAACTGCCGCCGATGAAATGCTTTTTCCGGGTAATTATCC
>JAQTRA010000070.1 GCA_028712045.1 Candidatus Omnitrophota bacterium
TTATCTTAAGGAGATTAAGCTGGCGATTTCAAATCGCCAATCAGTTATAGCTATATTCAGAGATGTTAACGCGGTGCTTGAATTTCAAGAGATAATTCAACAGAGTTTAAAGATCATCCCGCAGGTTTTATACCGTAAACAGCCCAAAGAACTTGACGCCTGGATCTCGGTAAAAAAAGCAGATTTCAGTGTTGTTTTGGGTACGCGCTCCAGCATTTTTGCTCCGGTAAATAATTTAGGTTTAATTATTGTAGATCAGGAAGAGGACCAGGTTTATAAGCAGGAACAGGTGCCGCATTACCATGTTCGGGAAGTGGCGTTGCTGCGCGCTAAAATTGAGCTAGCTCGAATTATTTTTGGCAGCCATAGCCCTTCTTTAGAAAGTTTTTCTCTTGTAGAAAGCGGCCAGTTTGAATATCAAGCCCTTTTGTCGGGCCTGGCCTATCCGCAAGTGCAGGTTATTGATTTGCGCCGTTTGCCTTACGCGGAAAGATTCAGCAAAACTTTGTTTTCAAAATTTCTTATTGACGCAGTTGCGGCAACCTTAGAGCAAAAAGGCAAAGTTTTATTACTGATTAACCGTAAAGGTTTTGCTACAACCGCGGCGTGTCATAATTGCGGGGTAGCATTAAAATGCCCGCGCTGTAATATTAATCTGGTTTTCCATTTTGATGAAGATAAATTAAAATGCCACCATTGTAACTTCAAGATGGAGGTGCCAAAGATCTGCCCGAGTTGTAACGCCGGTTACATTAAATATTCCGGCATCGGCACCGAAAAGGTGGAAAGCGAACTGGCGAGGATCTTTCCGCAGGCGCGCCTGAATGAGGATATTTTTGTGGCGACCAGCTCGGTAATTAAACATCCGGGAATAAACTTTGATTTAATCGGAGTCCTGGCGATTGATAATTCCCTTAACCGGGTGGATTTTCGCGCGGCTGAGAAAACTTTTAACCTGCTTATGGGGTTAGTCAGTTTAACTACTAAAAAGATGATCATCCAAAGCGCTAATGCTAATCATCATTGTTTTCAGGCTTTAATTAAGAACGACCCGCAGTTTTTTTATAAGGAAGAATTAAAACAACGTAAGCAGCTAAACTTTGCGCCTTTTAAACATATGATCCTGGTTAAATTAAGGGGAGAGAGTTTGGAAAAGGTGAAGCGGGCAGCTGGCGATTTATTCGAAAAATTAAATAAGGTCAAAACCAACAGCCTAAAAATGCTTTCGCTTAATCCTGGCCAGCCGGCAAAATTGCGTGGGAATTTTTATTATCAGATCTTAATGCGTGCGGCTAGTGCGCAGAAGGCAGGGCATTTTTTAAAATTACACTTAAAAGATGGGCATTATTCAGGTATAATAGTGACGGTTGACGTAGATCCCATATAAAATGAAAATAATATTTTTTGGCAGCGCACATTTTGCAGTCCCCTCTCTGGAAGCTTTGATTAAAAGCGGGCATGAATTAGTCTGCGTGGTTACTCAGCCGGATAAGAAAAAAGGCAGACACTTGCATGTTTCTGGCACCGATGTCAAAAGCACAGCCCTGGCGGCGAAACTTAAAATATTCCAACCGGAAAATATTAAAGCCAAAGAAAGCGTAAAATTCCTGAAAAACCTGGAAGCGGATCTTTTTGTGATTGTAGCGTATGGGCAGATATTTTCTCAGGAAGTTCTGGATATCCCGAAAATTATGCCGATTAATATCCATGCTTCGCTTCTGCCGCGTTACCGGGGAGCAGCTCCGATTAACTGGGCGATAATTAACGGAGATAAGTCCAGCGGGGTTACGATTATGTTCGTAACGCTTAAAATGGATTCCGGCCCGGTAATTTTGCAGAAAGAAATAAAGATCGAAGATAAAGATACATCCGTGACTTTTGAAGAAAAATTGCGCCTTGCCGGAGCTAAGCTTTTAAACGAGGCGCTTAAAATTATTGATAGCCGGAATTATCGTTTAATAGAACAGGATGAAGATAAAGTTATTATTGCTCCTAAATTAAAAAAAGATGATGGTTTGATTGATTGGAATACGCCTGCCTCTGATATCCATAATCAGATCCGAGGGGTTTTGCCCTGGCCGGGTGCAAATACATATTATAAGGGGAAAATTTTAAAGATATTCAAGGCAGATGTTTTGCCGGTATTTCCAAATCATAAGCCTGTGCCGGGGGAAGTGGTGAGAGCGGATAAAAATGGTATTGTGGTGGCTTGCTTAAGAGGGTATTTGGAGATAAAAGAACTGCAAATAGAAGCGGGTAAGCGTATGCTTGCGCAGAGTTTTATTAGTGGGCATAAGCTTAAGGTAGGGGAGTTATTAACAAAGTAGGGGAGGTTTAAACCTCCCCTACTGAAACTTGTTGCAACTTTTAGGAGTTCTGTTATAATTTAACTCTATGCCAGAATTAAGGAAGGATCCAATTATAGGTAGGTGGGTAATTATTGCCACCGAGCGCGCCCGCCGGCCAGATCAATTTTCCGGCCACCTGGCGCATGACCCGGAAGAAGAGAAACTTTGCCCATTTTGCGAAGGCAAGGAATCACAAACTCCTCCGGAAGTTTATGCCATCCGTCCCCGCAACTCTAATCCTAATGGCCCGGGTTGGGATTTGCGCGTAGTTCCCAGCATTTCTCCATTTTTAAAAGTTGAAGGTGACCTGGATCGTCGGGGAAACGGACTTTATGATGTGATGAATGGCGTGGGCGCACACGAGGTAGTGATCGAGACGAATCAGCATATCGCCAATATGGCGGATTTAAGCGAAGAGCAGATAACCCGCGTACTTAATTGTTATTCCGATAGATTAGTGGATTTAGAAAGAGACAGCCGGTTTAAATACGTTTTAATTTTTAAAAATTACGGTAAAGGTTCAGGCGGCGGCGGGATCAGGCATGCGCGTTCGCAATTAATTGCTACGCCGGTTAATCCTAAGCGCGTAAAAGAAGAGCTGGCCGGAGCGCGCCAATATTACGAATATCATGAGCGTTGCGTGTTCTGTGATTTAATTAAACAAGAGTTAGCCACAAAAGATCGCATAATTTTAGATTTTGATGGTTTCGTGGCAGTATCTCCATTTGCCGCGCGTTTTCCTTTTGAGACCTGGATCTTGCCTAAAAAGCATTGCTGCGATTATACCTGCATGGACGCTGAATCCAGGATGAATCTGGCGCGCGTGCTTAAAGCCGTACTTTCGAAATTAAAAAAAGGCTTAAATGACCCGGATTATAATTATGTAATTCATACCGCGCCATTTCGCCGGCAAAAAGTAGGTTATTGGAAAACCATTGATCATGATTATCATTGGCATATTGAAATTATGCCGCGGATAACTAAAGTCGCGGGTTTTGAGTGGGGCACAGGATTTTATATCTGCCCGCTTCCTCCGGAAGAAACCGCAAAGTTTTTAAGAGAGGTTGAAATTTAATGGGTGAATTAAGAAGAGATCCGGTAGTTGGCCGTTGGGTGATTGTGGATACAGACCGACCGAAAAAGCCGGAAGATTTTCATTATGAGCAGAATGTTACCAAGGGCGGGTTGTGCCCTTTTTGTTACGGCAATGAATTTATGACTCCGCCGGAAATAAGCTGTTTTCGCGACCCGTCTACGCAGGCAAATACTCCGGGTTGGCAGGTGCGGGTTGTTGCCAATAAATTTCCTGCCCTGCAAATTGAAGGTGAGCTTGACCGCCGGGGACTGGGTATTTATGATATGTCCAACGGAGTAGGCGCGCATGAAGTATTAATTGAGTCGCCGTATCACAATAAAGATATCCCGGAGCTGCTTATTCCGGAAATTGAAAATTATCTGAAAATGTGCTGTATACGTGTGTCAGATTTAAGAAAAGACAGCCGTTTTAAATATATTATGATCTTTCGTAATTATGGCTCGGCAGCCGGGGCATCACTAGAACATCCGCATACTCAATTTGTAGCTTTGCCGATGGTGCCGAAAAATGCTTTAGAAGAAATTCACGGAGCGCGGGATTATTTTAATTACCGTGAGCGATGTATATTTTGCGATATAATCCGCCAGGAGATCCAGGACAAAGCGAGGATAATTTTAGAGAATAAATATTTTATTTCATTTTGCCCTTTTGTTTCGCGGTTTCCTTTTGAAATTATGATCATGCCTAAGCAGCACAGCGGTTATTTTTCCCGTATATCTAATGATGAGATTTCGGCGCTGGCATCGATATTAAAAGACACCTTAACAAAATTAAAAAAAGTATTTGTAAATTTGTCATATAATTATATAATTCATTCTGGGCCGATTAATGATGAATCTGAAGTTGAATATTATCATTGGCATATTGAGATTATGCCTAAGCTGACGCAAGTTGCAGGTTTTGAGTGGGGGACTGGTTTTTACCTCGATCAAACCTCGCCTGAATTAGCCGCGGAATATCTAAAAGCCGTAAAAGACTAAAATTAATTGGGGTCGGATCTATTTTCCGGCTCCTAAGTTAAGGTTGGAAAATAGATCCGACCCCAATTTCACAGGAGGAGTAAAATGGCAGTAAAAGTTGGCATCAATGGTTTTGGCAGGATTGGACGTTTAGTGGCACGCGCGATCATGGAAAAAAATAGCAAAGATATTGAACTCGTGGCGATCAATGATTTGACTGACGCTAAGAGCAATGCTTACCTTTTTAAATATGATTCTGTGCATGGGCGTTTTAACGGTGAAGTAAAAGCTACCGCTGATGATGTGATCAGCGTAAACGGTAAAGAGATCAAGGTTTTAAGTAAAAGAGACCCGGCGGAGCTTCCCTGGAAAGATTTAGGCGTAGAGATTGTAGTTGAATCCACGGGGTTATTTACCATTAAAAAAGACGGCGTAAATAAAAAAGGCAAGGAAGTTAAGGGCGCGGAGAATCATATAACCAAAGGCGGGGCAAAAAAAGTTATTATTTCCGCTCCGGCTGAAGGCGAAGATATTACGATTGTTTTAGGAGTTAATGAAGGAAAGTATGATCCGAAAAATCATCATGTTATATCCAACGCGTCTTGCACCACTAACTGCCTTGGCCCGATCGCCAAAGTAATGAATGATAATTGGGGAATCGTTAAAGGATTGATGACTACGATTCACTCCTATACTAACGATCAAAAGATTCAGGATATGGCGCACTCGGATTTACGCCGTGCCCGCGCTGCCGCAGTTTCCATGATCCCGACATCCACTGGCGCTGCCAAAGCAATATCATTGGTTATCCCGGATTTAAAAGGCAA
>JAQTRA010000071.1 GCA_028712045.1 Candidatus Omnitrophota bacterium
TTTTTTTAAAAAATAGATCCGACCCCATTGTCTGACTAATTCTTTGTTCCTGTTAGGTTATAACTTCACTACTTTAGTAGCTTGTTCACCTTTAGGACCTTTTTCAATCTCAAACTCGACTTCCTGGCCCTCCTCTAAAGTTTTATAGCCATCACCCTGAATCGCGGTATGATGTACGAATACATCCGCCCCATTCTCAGGAGTAATAAAACCATAACCCTTTTGATTGGAAAACCACTTTACTTTACCTTTTGCCATTTGCTTACTTCCTCCTTTCCACAAAATTATAGCAGCTTAGAGATCAGATTAATAAAAAACCGTAAGGTGTGTTATTCTCTCTCCTTACGGGTAAAGATTTCTACTCCCTTGCTGGCTACAGAAATAATTTTACAATATTTTCCCTAATTGTCAACAAAATTATCTTACCACTCTAGCCTCAGCCCCGCCTCAATATACCGGCCGGCTTGCGGTATACCTTCAATATCCTGATACTCAACATTTAGAAGGTTAGTTGAATTAAAGAAAATCCTGGTATTTTTAGTTAAATTATAGTTTAACCCGGCATTCATCAGCAGCCAGCCGCGACGGCCTGGCCTTTTTTTATAATTAAACCCCAGCTCCTGCCGGCCGAAAGGCAGCTGCAGGCTAAATACAGTATTAACTAAATGCTGGGCGTAATTTGGGCCATACTTATAAAGATATCCCTGGTTATCTATACTTTTGTTGGTATAAACGTACGATGCATCCAAACTCAAAACCTGATTAATCTTTTTTCGTAAAGAATACTCCACTCCCAGAACATTATCCCGGGTGAAATTTCGCGCCTGCCAAAGCTGGCTGGTATCCGGCCTGACCCAATCAATCATCTCCCGCTCCTGGCGTAAAAATAAAGTTAGCGCTGAAAAGAACCCGGCTTCCTTATATTCAAAACCCAGCTGATAATTCCAGGTTTTTTCCGCGGCTAATTCAGCATTACCCAAGGTGGTTGAATCACTATAGTAAAGTTCAGTAAATGACGGAACGCGCATATTTCTAGAAACTCCAAAATTAAAAGTTGCCGCGTTAGTAAATTGAAACTTGGCACTTATTGAACCTGTATACTCCAGATTAAAGCCGGAGAAATCATCCAGGCGCAAAGAAAAACCTAAATCCCATTTTTGGCCAATCGCCAGGCTATCATCCAGATAGATGCTCTTATGGTCACGAATATGCTTACCCATATTTGACGAAATTATCCGTTCCTGGCCCCATTCCAGGCCCAAACCAGCCTTACCCAATAACCCCATATCTTTTTGCAAATAAACACTGGGAGTAAAAATATCGGTATGATGGTTATTCACCGAAGTAGAACGTAATTGCGTCCGGTCTAAAATAAATTTGTCAAAATGCCGGCGCCAGAGAAAATTTGGTTTAATCAATAAATCCGGGCTATCTAAAGTAAGCCCGCTATTTAATAAATAAGTTTTGGTCCATTCTTGGGAAGGATAACCTAATCCGGGAGTGTAAAAATCATAAGCCCCAAATTCTTTTTCCTGATAGCCAAAATTATTTTCCCAGGCGCCATTTGGCAAATCTAAGGAAGTATTTATTGCTGCGGTAAATTTTTTGTATTCCGTATCATAGCGAAAACCCTGGGATTGCGCATCTTCAATAGAAACCCTAAAACCCAGTTTTTTAAATTTATCACTGATGCTAAACAACCCATATCCGTTGCGGTTGTTACCGGCGCCAAGCTCCCAGACGATTTTTTTATTTTTCGGCGAAGCCAGGGCAAAATTTATTGCTCCCCCGATGGCATCGGCGCCATACAAAGAAGATCCTGCCCCGGGGATAACTTCTATTTTCTTAACATCTGCCTTGGTAAAAGGAATATCGCTATTATAATGCGCAGTTTGAGGGTCGTTGATCTTCTGGCCATTAAGCAGGATTAAAACCTGCTGAAAAGTTGAGCCCCGCAAAGAAAAATCCGTTTGAATTCCGCTGTTTAATTTGCGGCTTTGTAAATCTATTGGCAGGCGGCTTAAAGATTCAACCGCGGATTCATAATTAAAAGCTCCGTCAGTAACAGAATCTGTTGTATAAGCATGCAAAAGAAACTGTTTTTGTTTAGTAATCACCAGCGGCTGGAGGCTGACGGGTTCATCTTCCGAGGGAAAAGAAAACTGAGGAAAAATTACGAAAAGCGTAATAAAAAAAGCCAGCAGCTTTATTTTAAACATGTGATAATTATAAAGCTTGGGGCTTAATTGTCAACCAATAGATTAGATATGGTTTACGGTTAGCGGCAGTGCATCACATCCCCGCTCATCACCTTCTGGATTATCCCGGAGTCTTTACGGATAAGTAAACCTCCGTCCTGGTCAATATCCACGGCCTGGCCTTCAATATGTTTATGCTGGCAATAAACTTTGACGCGCTTGCCTAAAGTAATCGTAAAACTGCGCCATTTATCAATTATAACCTGGCTGCCCTTATTTTCTAAAAGAGAGTAGTTGGTTTCGATCCTGCGCAACAGCTCCTGTAAAACTAAAATCCGGCTGACCTGACGGCCAACCTGCTCTTTTAAAGAAGTTGCCCCGGCAATTAACGACTTCTTATCATTATTCACATTCAGGCCAATACCAATAACTACAAAATTTACCTTATCCACTTCCGCGTTCATCTCAGTTAAAATACCGGCAAGTTTTTTATTATGGATCAGTATGTCATTAGGCCACTTAATCTGCACATCTAAATCCAGGGCCTCTTTTGCCGCCTCACAGATACTTACCGCCGTAAGAAGAGTTAAGATAGGCGAAGCAGCGGGTGTAATCTTCGGCCTTAAGATTAAAGATAAATAAATTCCTTTATATTTGGGCGAAAACCAACCTCGGCCCAGCCTGCCGCGGCCTTTGGTTTGCGACTCAGCTAATACCAGCGTGCCGTTATTAGCTTGCTCTATACCCAGTTGCATCGCTAAATCCATGGTCGAAGCTAAATAATCAAAATACTGTATTTTTTTAGCAATAAATTTTGTATTTAAGCCATGGGCTACTTCTAAAGCAAAGAGCCTGTCCGGACAAGATGCCAGCCGATATCCTAAATGCGGGACAGCGACAATATCATAGCCGCAGTCTTTTAAATCCTGGATATGCTTCCACAAACCCTGGCGGCTGATCCCTAAAGAATGGCTGATTTCATCGCCGGATAGATAGTCGTGTTTTTTCTTTAAATACTCAAGTATTTTTTCTTTCATTTTTTTTCTTAAATAACTCTTCAAATTTTCCCCAGAAGGGGTCAATCCGGGGATGAATAAGCTCAGAACTTTTATTCCCATCTAAAACCCGCATGCCCTTATTTTGCGCGGTTACTTCCCCGACAATGCTGGCCGGGATTCCGGCATCCTTTAAAGCGGCTACGATAAATTTAGCTTTCTTACTTTTGGCCGTGGCCAACAAAGTCCCCTCGCTAATAGATTTATACGGATCAATACCAAAGCATTCGCAAGTTAATTTAATTTCTTCCTGAAGGATTATTTTATTTTTATCAATCAACATCCCCACCCGGCTATGTTGGGCAATCTCAAAAAGCCCTCCCCAGATTCCGCACTCCGTAGCATCATGCATCGCCGTCAGGCCGCCTACGCCGGCTGCGACAGAAGCATCTTTTACGGTAGACATCTGATAAAAAATATTCTGAGCGCGCTTAACAAAAGAAGCTCCAAATTTAGCCAAAAGCGCCTGGGGGAAATATGCGGCTAACGAACCTGTAGTTTCAATTGCCGGGCCTTTAGAAATAATAATTGCATCCCCGATTTTTGCGGCCGGGTTAATTAATTCTTTTTTCCTGCCTAAGCCTAACATGGTTGCCCCGCCGACAAAAGGATAATTACACCCGGCATACCGGGCAGTGTGCCCGGTAACTACGCTGATTTTTAATTTCTTGCACTCCTGATGCACAGCATCCCACATCCGGACTAGCTCATCTTCGGTCATCTCCGGAGGAAGATTAAGGTCAATGGCTAAATATTTTGCCGGTATACCGCTTACAGCAATATCACTGGCCAGGATATGCACCGCAAACCAAGCTGCTTTTTCAATACCTAACTCTTTAGCCAGAAAAAACGGATCGGTAGATAAGACTAAAACTTGGCCGCCTAAATCCACTACGCCAAAATCTACGCCATTTTGCGGTTTAACTAAAACAGATTTATCCGGATAGCCTAACTTTTTATAGATATGCTGGTTAAAAAAATCCGGATGGATTTTACCGAGTTTAGGCAGTTTATTTCTTTTCATAAAGCGGGGACATCTCGCGCAGTTTTTGCACAACTAGAGGTAATTTTTCTAAAAGATAATCAATATCGCTTTCGCGAGTAAAACGGCCAAGCGTGATCCTCAGCGAGCCATGGGCAGTCCCGTGGTCCAAACCAATAGCCAATAAAACATGCGAAGGCTCAAGAGAGCTGGAGGTGCAGGCTGAACCAGTTGAACAGGCAATCCCCAGCAGATCCAGACTTAAAAGCATTGATTCTCCCTCAATATACTTAATTGAAAAATTTACATTATTCGGCAACCGCTTAGTCGGATGGCCATTAAGTATGACCTCCGGGATTCTTGCCGGAATTTCTTTGATCAGCCGATCACGCAAAGAACTTTGGAATTTAATTTCCGCTCCCATCTGCTTCTGGCATAATTCTACTGCTTTAGCTAACCCGACTATACCGGTAGTATTCAAAGTGGAAGCCCGCCTGCCTCTTTCCTGGTCGCCCCCGCGTAAAAAAGTATCGATACGTACCCCTTTTCTAATGTATAAAGCGCCGATTCCTTTGGGCCCGTAAAATTTATGCGCGGAAAGCGAAAGCATATCCACATTGAGCTGATCCACGTCTATGGGAATATGCCCGACGGTCTGGACCGCATCAGTATGAAAATAAATTCCTTGGGCGCGGGCGATCTTGCCCAGTTGGGCAATTGGCTGGAGTGTGCCGATCTCATTATTCGCCTGCATAATACTAACCAGAATAGTCTTATCCGTAATAGCTTTCTTTAAATCATCCGGCGAAACCAAACCGTCTTTATCTACGGCAAGATAAGTAACTTTAAAACCTTTTTTTTCTAATAATTTAGCCGGCTCGCTGATCGCGTGATGTTCAATAACCGAAGTAATAATATGATTTCCTTTTTTCTCCAGGGCATAAGCCGCACCTAAAAGCGCGTAATTATCTGACTCAGT
>JAQTRA010000072.1 GCA_028712045.1 Candidatus Omnitrophota bacterium
GGTCAAAATTTTTTACTTCTGCGGCAATTCGCGAATCAAAAGCGGTAACATCAAAACTAGTAATCGGGCCGACTCCGCTTTTGCCTTCTTTTAAAGAGTTCCAAAAGCTGGCGATATCATTGCCCACGGGTGAAATTACACCTAAACCTGTGATTACTACTCTTTTTTTCATCTTTATTCTAATATAAATTTACCCCGCCAAGCTAAAACGCGGGGTAAATTATTATCTCTTTATATGAACTTTTTATTTGGCGCTTTTTTCTTCAATATACTTAATGGCATCGCCAACAGTAGCAATCTTTTCTGCATCCTCATCAGGAATCTCAATACCGAATTCTTCTTCCAAGGCCATAACTAACTCCACGGTATCAAGTGAATCTGCACCTAAATCATCCACAAATGATGCCTCAGGGGTAACCTCTTCAGGTTTGACGCCTAGTTGTTCTGCTATGATTGATTTTACTTTCTCTTGTGATGCCATTCTTTTTTCCTCCTTGTGTAGAGACACCCACTAAATTTTCGCCACCTGGCGAATACCCGCGCAATTCCTATAAGCGCGGGGTAAGCGCGGGGTGTTTCACATACTCTTATTATTACGCCATTACCATGCCGCCGTCAATCGTGATTACCTGCCCAGTGATATAACTGGATTCATCCGATGCTAAAAACAAGCACAGATTAGCTACATCCTGAGGTGTTCCCAATTTAGCTAACGGGATCGCTTCCAACATCTTCTTCTTGATATCTTCCGGAAGCTTTGCCGTCATTTCTGTCTGAATAAAACCAGGAGCGATAGCGTTAGCATTGATATTTCGGCTGGCTAACTCCTTGGCTATTGTTTTTGTAAGAGCAATTATCCCGGCTTTTGATGCAGCGTAATTTGCCTGTCCCGGGTTTCCCATCAAACCAATGATCGAAGCAATGCTGATTATCCTGCCGCTTCTTTGCTTAACCATTGGCCTGGATACTGCTTTGATGCAGTTAAATGTCCCTTTTAAATTAACATTAATCACTGCATCCCACTCCGCTTGAGACATTCTAAGCACAAGATTGTCCTTAGTAATCCCGGCGTTGTTAACTAATATATCAACCTTTCCCATTTTGTCAAGAATTTTGTTTATGCCTTCTTCCACCTTTTCATAATTAGTCACATCCATCTCTAAAGCCAGGGCTTTACGGCCTAAACCTTCAATTTCCAAAGCAGTTTTACTGGCTATCTCGAGGTTAACATCAGCTACCACAATATCTGCGCCCTCTTTAGCAAAAGTCAGCGCAATTGCCTGGCCAATGCCCCTGGCCCCACCGGTTACTAAAGCTACTTTATCTTTTAGTCTCACTTTGGCCTCCCTTAAATCTATATTTTATCACGCTAAATCAGCGCTTTTTTCCACATTAGCAACTTGCGCGTTACTATCAATCCTGCGCAATAATCCTTTAAGCACTTTTCCCGGCCCAAACTCAATAAAATTACTTACTCCCTTAGACAAAATTAAGCGCATTGAATCTTCCCAAAGTACACTCGCGGCAACCTGGCTAATCAAATTCTGCCTGATTTCTTCCGGAGTTGATACTGGTTTGGCGGTAACATTGCTGATGACCGGAATTTTAGGTACAGCTATATTTATTTTATCTAATTCTTTGGAAAATTTAATTGAAGCTTCGCGCATAAAAGAAGAGTGAAATGCGCCGCTCACTTCTAAAATAATCGCCAGCTTAGCACCTTTTTCTTTTGCCAAAAGCTGAGCCTTTTCAATCGCGTTAGGCGCTCCGGAAATAACTGTCTGGCCAGGGCAATTGATATTAGCCACTTCGGTTGCAGTCAACTGGCAGATCTCTCTGACGCATGGCAGATCAAGCCCGATAAGTGAAAGCATTTTGCCGGGATGCTTAGCTGCCGCTTCTTCCATAAACTCGCCCCTGCGCCTGACCAGATAAATCGCATCCTCAAATTTAAGCGCTTCGGCTGCTACTAAAGCAGAATACTCTCCCAGGCTTAATCCCGCCAGATACCCATCAATTTGCGGATTTTTTGTTTTATACGCCTGCCAACAGGCAATGCTCATCGCCACAATCGCCGGCTGGCAATTATTCGTTTTAGTTAACTCTTCAAGCGGCCCATTAAAACAAAGCTGGGCAATTGAAAATCCTAAAACTTTATCCGCTCTATCAAAGATCTCTTTTGCTTGCGGGAAAGAATCATGCAAGTCTTTACCCATACCTACATATTGACTACCTTGACCGGCAAAAAGATAACCTACCATTCAATAACGCAGGCACCCCAGACTAAACCTGCCCCGAACGCGTCCAAAAGAATGGTGTCGCCTTTTTTAACCCTTCCTTCTTGCACTGCTTCAGCCAGGGCAGTCACAGTTGAAGCGCTGGACATATTCCCGCATCTTTCAATATTAAGATAAACCTTTTCTTCCGGAATCCCTAATTTTTTGGCTACGGCCATAATAATCCGCGCGTTGGCCTGATGCGGGATAATTAAATCAACATCCTCAAAAGTTATACCGGCTTGTTTTAAAACAACTTCCGCGGCGCGCGTCATGGTATTAACCGCAATTTTAAATAATTCATTGCCCTGCATTTTAAGATAATGCATGCGTTTAGCAACAGTTTCGCAAGTAGCCGGATTGCGCGATCCTCCGGCAGGCAAATTTAATATATCGGATTTTGAACCATCGCAGCCTAAATAAGTAGCCATGATCCCGCCGGATTTTACTTCCGCTAAAACAGCTGCGCCGGCGCCATCGCCGAATAATACACAAGTGTTACGGTCCTGCCAATCCGTTATCGAAGTTAAAACTTCGGCCCCGATAACTAAAGCATTTTTATAAGCGCCATTAGCAATAAATTGCTGCCCTATGGAAAGGCCATAAACAAAACCCGCGCAAGCAGCGGAAATGTCAAAAGCTGCAGCATGCTTAGCTCCTAATTTATTTTGTAAAATAGAGGCTACTGAAGGAAACGACATATCCGGAGTAATTGTTGCCACAACTATCAGTTCCAAATCTTCAGGATTAAGTTTGGCATTTTGCAAAGCAGCTTTAGCTGCTTCAAAAGCTAGATCTGAAGTAGCCTGGCCAGCGCCGGCCAAGTGCCGTTCTTTGATCCCTGTGCGGGTGGTGATCCATTCATCTGAAGTATCGACCATCTTCTCCAGATCCGCGTTAGTAAGTATTTTCTGCGGCAGGTATTCGCCTACCCCGATAATCCCGACTTTCTTCAATTAGTTTTCCGGTTTAATTGCTTCCAGTATTTTTGTATTAACCTGACGTTCAATTTCTTCCTTAGCCACGCGAATAGCATTTTTAATCGCTTTAACGTTCGAGCGTCCATGGCCGATAATCACTACGCCATTTACTCCTAATAAAAGCGCTCCGCCATACTCCGCGTAATCAATTTCTTTCTTAAAGCGCTTGAGGCCGGGCATCATAAAAATCAAACCGATCTTACCCCAAATAGTACTCAAAAGATGCCGCTTCAGGAATTTCTGCATTGCCTCCGCGGCGCTTTCTAAAACTTTTAAAGCGACATTTCCCACAAAACCATCGCAAATAATAATATCGCATTTACCGGTAAGAAGATCCTTGCCCTCTATATTGCCGATAAAATTAATCTTGCTCTTTCCCAATAGCTCGTATGCTTCACGGAGAAACTCTGTGCCTTTTTTCTCCTCTTCCCCGATATTTAATAATCCCACAGTTGGGTTGGGTTTATTTAGAATATTCTTGCAATAAGCATCAGCCATGATTCCATATTGCAATAATTGGGTAGGTTTAGGGTCAATATTAGCGCCAACATCAATAATCAGAGAATTACCTTTTAAGGTAGGAGTAACAATACCAATACCTGCCCGCTCGATTCCGGGCAAGAGCCTTAATTCTAAAGTCGCCGCGCAAACCACTGCCCCGGTATTGCCGGCGCTGAAAAAAGCATCAGCCTTGCCTTCTTTAACCAGGCTCAAACCGATAACAATCGAGGAATTCCTCTTACGTCGGACACTATTGGCCGCAGGTTCGCACATCTCGATCATTTCCGTAGCATGCTGTATACTAATTCGGCTACCGGTATATTTAGCTTTCTTTAAAAGAGACTGGATCTTGGGCTCATCGCCCACCAAAATAACTTCTAGATCATACTCTTTTACGGCCGCCAAGCTACCGTTAACCACTACTTCCGGGGCATGATCGCCGCCCATAGCATCAACGACTATTTTCATAGGACCTTTCTTAATTTAAGGTGACTATCCTTTACTTCTTTTTCTTCTTCTCTTTAACCTTGATTTCGATAACCTGACGGCCATCATAATATCCGCAAATTAAACAAATCCGATGCGAGAGTTTTAACTGCTTGCATTGCGGGCAAGGTGTCAGAGTAGTCTTTTTAATCTTCCAATGTGTACGGCGTTTTCTTCCGCGTTGCGCTGAATGCTTTCGTTTAGGTAGAGCCACAGTTACAACCTCCTTGGTTTAAGTTATTGCCGCATTTTGTGCAAAGCCCCTTGCAATTTAAACTGCATAAAGGCTTTATGGGATAATCCAAAATTATTTCTTCTCTGATCTCGGGATTTAAATCAACGAATGCGATACTGGCATCCAGCGGATAATTAAGCCGCACATCTTTGTTTAATTCCCAGCTGAATTCATCCAGGCAGCGTGAACAACCCGCATGTAATTTAGCTTTGATATTTAAATCTACTGCCAGCGCGTTAGTGATCCTGACTGCGTGCGCTTTTAACTTGAGAACTGAGTCAAACTTAATTAACTCTGTTTCTAAATCCAGCTGCGCCGGATCAAGATCTTCTTCTAAAAACAGGCCTTCTGTAGAAACCTGATTAACTAATATCTTCACTGTTTTTTACTTAACTTTTTTTGTAAAGCTTTACCCACAAAATCCGGCACAAAATTTGAAAGATCCGCGCCAAAACCAGCAGCCTCTTTAATTAATTTTGCGGAAATATAGCTATATGACTCATGCGGCATCAGAAAAATTGTTTCGATGTCACTGGCAAGTTTACGGTTAGTCAGGGCCATCTGAAACTCATATTCAAAATCAGAAAGCATGCGTAGCCCGCGGACCAGAACCTTGGCTTTTATTTTATGCGCAAAATCCACAACTAAACCATCAAAATGCGTTACCGTTACTC
>JAQTRA010000073.1 GCA_028712045.1 Candidatus Omnitrophota bacterium
TTGAAGAATTGGTTTTAGCCGGGGAGGCAGCATGATTGTCCCCATGAAAAAAGCAGTAATTATTACGCAAGCTAAAGATGCTTTAAATGTTGTCAGCAGCCTGCGCGCGTTGAGAGTTTTGCATGTTGAGCATAAACAGGCGCCTAAAAGCAAGGATATCAGCCTGCTTCAGGAAAACCTCGCCATAATTAATCAGAGTATAAATATTTTATCCGGAATAAAAATTGCCTCCCAGAATCCACTGACACACAAAAAAGCAGTTGATGGCCAAGCCATTGCCAAACATATCGTAGATTTATATAAGCGCAAAGAGCAATTAACTGAGTATTTACGCGTTCTGGCTATCCGCATCAAGGAGTATGCAGCGTGGGGGGATTTTAACCCGCAGGATTTTTTAGAATTAGCGCAGAAAAATATTTTCGCAGGTCTTTATCAGCTACCAGTTAAACAACTTAACCAATTGCCTGCGGATATTGCCGTGGCTCAGCTAGCAATTAAAGGCGGAATTGCCAACTGTTTTCTTGCCAGTAATAAAATAATAGATATTGGGATCAAGCCAGTTGCTTTACCCCAAATGGGGTTAGCTAAAATGTACGAGCGTAAAGAACTGGATAGCCAAGTGATTAAGGGTTTAGAGCAGCAATTGATTGATCATGCGGGTTATCTGGATTCTTTTGCCAAGATTAAATCAGATTTACTGAAAGAACTGGAGTTTCAAGAAGCGTTTTCCGGGATGGGCCAGGAAGAAGCATTTACCTATATTTGCGGTTATATCCCTTTTGACAGCACAGAAAAACTTGTTGCTTTAGCCCGGCAAGAACAATGGGCATTACGCATTGATGAGCCTGGCGCAGAAGATAATATTCCGGTCCTCCTGCGTAACCCCGCCTGGGTGCGCATCATTAGCCCGTTGTTTAAATTCCTGGAGATATTACCGGGTTATCACGAGCTGGATATAAGTTTAATCTTTCTGATCTTTTTTAGTTTGTTTTTTGGGATCTTAATCGGAGACGCGGGGTATGGTTTAGTGTATTTTCTGATTACTTTCTTTTTACATCAGCAGGCACGCAAGCATAAGAAGAAAACCAGCGGTTTTTTTCTCTTTTATATCTTAAGTTTTTGCGCTATTATATGGGGGTTGTGTACGGGTACGTTCTTTGGACAAGCTTGGGTTTTAAAAGCAGGTTATAAACCTTTGATTCCCGCACTTAATGATGAAAAATCAATTCAAAGGTTTTGTTTTTTTATCGGGGCAGTGCATTTGTCAATCGCGCATATCTGGCGCGCCATACTCAAAGCTCCGGCTTTAACTGCTTTAGCAGATTTGGGTTGGGGTTGTGTGCTGTGGGCCTGTTTTTTTATTGCCCGGGTACTTATTTTAGGCGACGCCTCGCCGTTTTTCGTAAACTGGCTGCTGATTGCCGGGGTTACGTTAGTTATAATTTTTACTAACCCACAGAAAAATATTTTAAAAGGAATTGGCGAGGGCTTAGGCACTTTAGCTTTGAGCCTGATGAATAATTTTACGGACGTGGTTTCTTATATCCGCCTTTTTGCCGTGGGTTTAGCCGGGGTAGCTATTTCTGATGCGTTTAACGCGATGGCGATTTCTCCGGGAACCGGCAGTGTATTGGCTATATTGTTGACCGGTTGTATTCTTTTGATCGGCCATGGCCTGGGCCTGGTATTGGGCCCGGTATCAGTATTGGTGCATGGAGTCAGGTTGAATGTATTGGAGTTTTCCGGCCATGCCGGCGTGTCGTGGAGCGGGCAGAATTATAAACCTTTGGAAAAATAACCAGGGAGCGTGTTTATGGAAAACAATGTGTTAATGCAATTTAAAGATTTAGGCGCTATTTTGGTGTTGGCATTGGCTGCTGTTGGTTCTGGTTGTGGAGCAGGGGTTGCGGGTATGGCGGCAATCGGCGCCTGGAAAAAGAATTTCGCGCAAAATAAAGCCGCGTCTTTTATGTTGGTAGTTTTTGTGGCTGCGCCGCTTACTCAGACGGTTTATGGCATGATTGTTATGCGTCAATTAATGGAGTTTGCCAATAAAGGGCAATTTCTTTGGGGTATCGGCGCTTTCAGCGGTTTAGCTATCGGGCTTTCCGCGCTCTGGCAGGGAAAATGCGCAGCTTGCGCCTGCGATGCCATGGGTGAAACTGAAAAAGGATTTGGTTATTACCTGGTTGTCTTGGGAATGACGGAAACTGTGGCGCTTTTGGTAATGGCGTTTACTTTGATGCTCTTAGGTATATTCGGAGCAGCGTAAAGATCCGGGCGGTTGGCGCAATTGGTTAGCGCGCTTGATTTACATTCAAGAGGTTACAGGTTCAAGTCCTGTACCGCCCACCATTAAATATTCAAATAAATAGTAGACTTTGCTTTAAAAACAAGTATATTAAATAAACTTCTAAAAATTGCGGGGGTCGTAGCTTAGCCTGGTTTAAAGCGCCTCCCTGTCACGGAGGAGATCGCGAGTCCGAATCTCGTCGGCCCCGCCAATTTAAAATAAAGGGGACGGTTCTACCGTCCCCTTTATTGCTTAAATTTAAAAATGTTTTAGATAGGGAGGATAAAATGGCTACTATTGATGATTTTAGGAAGCTGGAATTCAGGATCGCCGAGATTAAAGAAGTTAATGACCATCCGAACGCGGATAAATTATTAATTTTAACCGTGGATTTAGGCGACCGGCAGAAGCAGGTTGTCGCGGGGATCAAAAGCCATTATTCTAAAGAAGAACTTTTAGGTAAACAGGTTATTTTAGTCGATAACCTCGAGCCGGCAATTTTGCGCGGCGTAGAAAGCCAGGGGATGATCCTGGCAGGCTCGGATGAATCTATCCTGGCGGTTATCATGCCTGAAAAAAAACTTAAACTGGGGAGCATTGTTAAGTGATCAAACAGTTTGTCGGGCAAGAGTTTTGCCTTAAATGCCAGGGTTGTTGCCGGTTTAAGGAATTAAATTCCGTCTGGAGCCCGTGTTTATTGGATGAGGAGATCCAGGATCTATTGGATAAAGAAGGTATCCCGGCTGTTTCCCTTTCCGCGGACAGGCGGATTCAGCCAGTGCCGATTATCGGCGCCGAAGGTTTTATTTGTCCGCTTCTCGATCGATCAGATAATAAATGTAAAATTTATTCGGCACATCCTTTTGAATGTCAATTATATCCTTTCCTGATCAATTTACGCAAAGATAAAGTGCTTTTAACTGTGGACTTAAACTGCCCTTATGCTGCCAGTAAAATTGATAGCCAAGAGGCCAAGGATTATATTGTTTATCTTTCCAATTTTTTGAATTCTCCGGAACAATTAGAGATGCTTAAGGACAATCCTCAGATTATCCAGGCCTATGAAGAGGTCCGGGAAGTTGCTGAATTAAATCTGCCGCATGAAACTAAATAAGCTTACCTTAAAAGACAAAAAATTATTTAATCAATACCTGGCCTTGGCTAAGCATGAATTAGCAGCTTTTTCTCTCGCCAATATTTATATTTGGAGGACTTTATTTGATATTCGCTGGGCTATAATTGACCAGGCTCTTTGCGTTTTCTTCCAGGATAAGATCGGCTGTTTTATGTATCTACCGCCATTGGGAAAAGAGCGCCATCCACAGGTTATCCAGCAGGTGTTTGCGGTTATGGACAGCATCAATAAAAACAAAGATATTTCACGTATTGAAAATATCGAAGCGCAGGATTTGGATTATTACCGGGCTTTAGGGTATCTGACGGCGGAAAAATACCCGGATTATCTTTGTTTATGCAGCAGCCTGGCGAAATTAAGCGGAAACAAATTTAAATCCCAGCGGGCAGCTTACAATTATTTTATTAAGCATGAAAATTTTAATGCGCGTTGTTTACGCGCAACTGATAAAACTGATTGTTTAAATTTATTCAATTTGTGGCTAAATGAGCGTAAAAGTAAAAATCAGGATGACCTCTATTGCGGGATGCTCGAGGATAACCGCAAAGTAATTGCTGAGGCATTAGCCAATTATAAGCAGTTGGGTTTTGTTGGCCTTGTGGTCAGGATTAATCAGCAGATCAAAGGTTTTACTTTCGGTTATAAATTATCCGCGGATACATTTTGCGTGCTTTATGAGATAACCGATTTGACGGTTAAGGGGCTGGCGCAGTTTATTTTTAGAAAATTCTGCGAGGAGCTGAAAATTTATAAATATATCAATATTATGGATGATTCCGGGTTAGAAAATTTACGCAAAGTGAAACTATCTTATAACCCCCAACGCTTAGTCGCTTCTTATATTGTTATCCGAGATGCCTAAACCTATCGACGAAATAGAATTTACTATCTTTGATACTGAAACTACCGGGCTTAAACCGGAAACCGGGGACCGCATTGTGGAGTTGGCCGGCTTAAGGGTCAGAGGGGATGAAAAAATTGCTACATTTGATACTTTTATTAATTCCGGAAAAGAAATCTCGGCCGGGGCTTTTGCGGTGAATAAAATTACCCCCCAAATGTTGCAGGATGCACCCACGGCGCAGGAAGTTTTGCCGGGTTTCCTGAAATTTATTTCCGGTAGCTGCCTTTGTTCATATAACGCGGAGTTTGATCTAGGTTTTTTAAATAATGAGCTTAAGCTGATTTCACTGCCGAAAATTGATCTGGTGGTTTTTGATCTGCTGCCGATGGCCAGAAAACTGATGCCTAATGAAACGCGCTATCCGCTTTGGTTGGTAGCGCAGAGATTAGGGATAACCTTAGCGCAGGAGCACCGCGCTGCCGCTGACGTGGAATTAACCTGGGCTGTTTTCAGGAAATTCAAAGCAATTTGCCGCGAAAAAGGCATTATTGATTTTACCAATTTCTCGAACCTCTTTGCTAACAGGTAAATTGGGGTCGGATCTATTTTTCCGTAATCTAGCCATAGAAAAATAGATCCGACCCCAATTCTTGAAATATCTTTGCTTGCAGGTAGATATTGTGTTAAACTTCACTTGTAATCCAATCCAGAGGGAAAATGCGCCACAAAAACAAAAAACAGGTAATTCCTGAGCAGAGAAAATACCTGCGTTTAAATACTATTTTTCCCGTGCAATTCCG
>JAQTRA010000074.1 GCA_028712045.1 Candidatus Omnitrophota bacterium
TAGAACTCCTGGGTATCCTTTTTTTCTGGCTATTTTTCAGGGATTGTTGAAGTTGTCTATTAACGGTGTTCTGCTTATTCAAATATTACTAACTTTATTAGTTGCTTTAATTACTTATAGAGCAGCTTATCAGATTGATCATGAAATAGCCTTTTTAAGCGCGGTAATTATTTTGTTTGATCCAGCCGTTTCAATTTTTTCTTTAATGCTCCTGTCTGAAACATTACTTTTGTTTTTAGTATCGTTGTTTATGTTGGTATTTATAATGTATTTAAAAAATAATAAGATTAATTTTGTCATAGTTTCAGCTTTATTATTGATTATGACTGCGTTTGTGCGGCCGATAACCTATTATCTTGGTATAGCAGTTAGTATTTTTATTATTTATGCAAATCTTAGGTTAAAGAATATTAAAAAAGGTATTATACACGCGTTAGTTTTTTGTGTTTTGGTATATAGCTTTTTTGGAATTTGGGAATTTAGAAATTATAGGCGCACCGGGCAAAGGGCATTTAGTAGCGCTGTCCAAGGGATACCCAATGCTTTTGGATTAACCAGCGGTTTTACTAAAAATAAAGATCCTCGACCATTAAAGGAAGGTCCGGTTGCTTATTACATGAATACTGCTTCGCGTTGTTTCTTATCCCTGATGACGCGGCCTGGGCCGTTTAAATATTTCAATTCATCTGTAATATCTGTTATCGGAAGAATATTTGCTTATCCCTGGATGATTTTTTGGATGTTAGGGTTTATTATCGGCATTTTTAAGATAAGAGGCAATATTTATTATCAATTTGTATTAATGCTAATCGCATATTTTATTTTTGCCTCAATCTTTGGCGTTGGTTTAATGGTAAGTGAAAGATTTAGGGTGCCGATGTTTTCGTTAATAGCGGTGATTTCTGCTTTAGGATGGGTAAAAATAAAGAATTACTTAAGTAGAAATGATTAAAAATATACTTGCAATTCGTAATGACCGGTTCGGGGAGTTTTTGTTAAATATTCCGGCTATGCGCGCACTGAAAGAGGTATATCCGCAGGCTAAGCTTAGTTTGGCGGTAAGCTCAGCGGTTTGTGAGTTGGCTGGGGCGGTTGAGTGTGTTGATGAGGCAATGGTTTGGGATGAGGTTAAAGGTAACTTAAAGAAGCATAAGTTTGACCTTTGCGTTGTTTTAAATCCTACGAAAGAAGCGCACTGGGCTGTTTTTTGTGGGGGGATTCCTGTGCGAGTTGGTTACAGTAGGAAATGGGGATTTTTGCTGACGCATAAATTAAAAGATACGAAACAACTTGGGGATAGGCATGAGGTGGATTGTAATTTAGAATTGGTGAATTTGATTGCTTCGGGCGCTTCGCGCCCTCGCAATGACGGAGGTTTACGTTTTCCTAATAATGACAAATATGAGTTTTTAGCAGGGGCAGTGGCAATTCATCCATTTACCAGTGATTTGGTTAAACAGTGGCCTGTAGAGAGGTTTAAGGAGTTAGCACAGCGTATTAAGCGTGAATTGGGGCTACGGGTTGCTATGGTTGGGAAGAACGAGATTGCTTCGGCGCCAGCGGCGCCTCGCAATGACGGGATGGGTGATGGGATTGTTGATATGATTAACAAGACTTCTTTGGTGGAGTTAGCTGCGTTGTTGAAACGTTGTTCGTTGCTTATCTCTTGCGATAGCGGGCCAGTGCATTTGGCGGCTAGCGTGGGGACGCCGGTGGTGGCGTTGTTCAGGAATGATTTATTAGGTAAGACGGCGAAGCGATGGGGGCCGTGGGGAGATGGGCATGTAGTGATTGAGAAAGGGAATTTGCTGGATATAAGTGTGGATGAAGTGTTTGATAAAGTAAAACAGAGATTGCTTCGTTCGCCTTCGGCGAACTCGCAATGACGAGATGAATTATGCGGTTATTTTAGCCGGTGGAGTGGGGAGCAGGTTCTGGCCGTTTTCGCGCGAACTTGAGCCAAAGCAGTTTATGAAGATTATTGGCGAGGCAAGCCTGCTGCAAGCAACTATCCAGCGCCTAAAGGGTGTGGTCGAGCCAAAGCGCGTTTATATCATCACGAATAATATTTATTTTTATGAAGTTAAGGCGCAGATTTCTAAATTTGGAATTCCCGATGCAAATATAATTTTAGAGCCGCAAGGCAAGAATACTGCTCCCGCAGTTGGGCTTTGTGCGAAACTAATCAGCCGCCTTGATCAAGACGCGGTGCTTTTGGTTCTGCCTTCAGACCATTATATTAAAAATATAGAAAATTTTAAAAAGACGATTAAAAAGGCAATTGCCTGCGCCAGGAAAAATTTCTTAGTTACGATAGGGATTAAACCGAGTGCGCCGTCAACGGGATACGGGTATATAAAAGTAGACGGCAAGAAGAATGAGCATATTGCAGTTGAGAAGTTTCTGGAGAAGCCGGATTTAAAGAATGCCAAGAAATATTTTAAAGATAAAAAATTCTTCTGGAACAGCGGAATGTTCATCTGGAAAGCTTCGGTGTTTTTAGAGGAAACAAAAAAATATTTGCCTAAGTTGTATGCTAATTTACAGCGGATTAATTCAGTAAATGATATTCCTAAAATCTGGCCGAAGATTGAGCCGATTTCTGTTGATTATGGGATTATGGAGCGTTCCCGGAGGATTGCGCTTATCCCCGCTGATTTTTACTGGACGGATTTGGGCAGTTGGGATGCGTTGGCGGAGATATTTCCGAAAGACAAAAAAGGTAATATTGCCAATAATGACATTTTGAATGTAGATAGCCAGGGTGTATGTGTATTTAGTAGGGGAAATAGATTAGTTTCAACTATCGGCGTGAATAACATGGTTATTGCGGATACTCCGGATGCCTTGCTGGTTTGTGACAGGAATAGGACTCAGGATGTGAAACAGCTGGTTGAGCGGTTAAAGACACTGAAACGTAAAGAGCATCAGGTGCATCTGACTGAGCGCAGGCCATGGGGGTCGTTTACTGTTTTGCAGCAAGGAATGGGTTTTAAGATCAAACTTATTGAGCTTTTACCAAAAAAACGCCTGAGTTTGCAAAGGCATAAAAGCCGGGCTGAGCATTGGGTGGTGGTTAGCGGGGTGGCGAAGATTACCTGCGCGGGAAAGGTTTCACTGGTGCGTAGTAATGAGAGTATTTACATCCCTAAGGGAAGAAAGCATCGTTTAGAAAATTCTCAAAGTTCGCCTTTAAAAATCGTGGAAGTGCAGACAGGCGTGTATCTGGAAGAGGATGATATTGAAAGATTTGAGGATGATTTTAAAAGGTAATTTTCTAATTGACATAAGTTACCCAACAGTATATATTAGTAAATAAATCGTTGGTTAACAGGAGTGTGTTATATGAAAGGTTTAATTAAGGGTGTGTTGTCAGAAGAATTGGGTAACTCTCTGCGTATGAAAAAAAGGTATACAGAGGAGCTTGATAAGCTTCCCAAGGGTTGCCTCTCTCGTAAAAAAATTAAAGGACATTATTATTTTTATTTAGTTCAAAGGTGTAAGGGTAAATTTTTGTACAATTATAAGGGTAAGCTTTCGCCAGATGAAGTTAAAAAACATAAATCTTTACAGTTTAAACGCGCGGGTTACCGTAAGTCTTTAAGTAAGCTAAATAAACAAATTAAATTTTTACGGAGCACTTTGCGTGGAAAACAGCCAGTATAAATTATTTATTGAAGTTTTAAGAAGAATTAATAAAGCTGGGGTATTAAAAAATATTGTTCTTATCGGGAGTTGGTGTATACCGCTTTACAAGGAGTATTTCATAGGGACAAAGTATATTACTTCTATAACAACCAGAGACGTAGACTTATTGGTTCCTTTGCCCTTAAATATCAAAATTAAAGTTGATATAGAAGATTTACTAAGAGATCTTGGTTTTATTTTGGGTTTTAGCGGACCGCAAGGTTACATAAAGCTGGAGCACCCTGATCTTAGCTTAGAGTTTTTAGTGCCTGAAAGAGGCGTTGGTTTAAGTAAGCCGTTCAAATTGCCGCAACTTGGTTTAAACGCGCAAAGCCTTAGGTATCTTAATCTCCTGACCACAAAGATTATAAACGTAGAAATTAATGGTTTTAGAATAAACTTACCGCATCCGGCTGTTTTTGCACTTCACAAATTAATTATATCAAAAGAGAGAAAGAATAAAGATAAGAGAGAAAAAGATCAGGAAGCGGCAATCAGGATAATAAGGGCATTACTTGATAAGGGAGAGGCTGGAAAATTACAATTATTCTTTTTGAGTTTTAATTCTAAACTGCGTCAAAGGATCACAGATGTATTAAAAGAGATGGGTGAAACAGATTTAATAGATGTTATTGAGCCTAGTTAGTTTATGAAGAAATTCTTAATTATTAATCCGTTTGGTATTGGGGATGTTTTATTTACTACGCCGGTTATCCGGGCAATAAAAGAGAAATATCCGGATAGTTTTATTGGGTATTGGTGTAATTTAAGGGTTAAGCCCTTACTGGAAAGCAATCCGCGGATTAATAAGATATTTGCTCTATCGCGCGGAGATCTTAAAAAGTTTTATCAGGAGTCTTTTTTTAAAGGCCTTGGCAGCGCAATCAAATTAACCTGGAAGATAAGAAAAGAGCATTTTGATATTTGCCTTGATTTTTCGCTGGATCACCGTTATAGTTTGTTTTCGAAAATAGCCGGAATAAGAAAGCGGATCGGGTTTGATTATAAAAACCGGGGAAGATTTTTAACAAACAAAATAAGCATAGATGGTTATAGTGATAAGCATGCGATTGAGTATTATCTAAAATTATTGAGTTTTCTAGATATTGATGTAACGAATAAGAGTTTAGAATTAGTTGTGCCTGCGGCTTGCGAAAAAAAAGCTAAAGATATATTGGCCAGGCAGGGGATTGAGGAAAAAGATTTGGTGGTTGGTATTGCTCCCGGAGCTGGCGGCAGCTGGGGCAAGGATGCAGCTTACAAGCATTGGCCTAGCTTAAAATTCGCTCAGCTAGCGGATAAATTGAT
>JAQTRA010000075.1 GCA_028712045.1 Candidatus Omnitrophota bacterium
TGGAATCATCGCAAAAAACCAGGCGCTTTCCTTTGATAATCTCCGGGATCGGAATTAGCTTCATTTTGGCGATTAAATCCCGCCTCTCCTGGGAAACAGGCGTATAGCTGCGGTCAAATCCGGGAGTGTATTTTACTAACGGACGGCGCAGCGGCACCCCCGATTCCATACTGTAGCCTATGGCGTGGGCTGTCCCTGAATCCGGAATCCCCGCAACCATATCGGCATTTATATCGTCGGACTTTGCAAGCATAGCGCCAGAGCGTTCCCTGGAGATCTCCACATTTATATTCTCGTAACAAGAAGCCGGGAATCCCGTATAAATCCACAAGAAAGAACAAATCTGGTTGGTTTTAGCGCCTTTGCGCTTTAATTTAATCCCGGATTCATTAAGCAAAACTATTTCACCCGGCTCAAGGTACTTTACGATTTTATAGCCTAAGTTTAAAAATGCGGATGTTTCAGTAGTTACTGCCCAATCCTTACCCTTCTTACCGACGATTAAAGGAGTTAACCCAAGCCTGTCCCTGGCGGCGTAAATTCCGTCTTTATTTAATAATAATAACGAACATGAGCCGTCAATCTTTTGAAACATTTTTTCAATGCCGTTGACGATATTTTTTCCGCGGATGATCATTTTGGAGACTAGCTCCGTAAAATTTACCCTGCCGGCGGTGACCTCGCTGAAAGATTTCCCCGCCTTAAACAACTCCTTGGCTAACTTTTCGGCATTATCAATATATCCGTTAGTGATAATTGCAAACGGCCCGAATCTTGAATTTATCACAACCGGCTGCTCGTCTCTGGCGCTGATAACGCCTATGCCTTTATCGCCCTCTAGCAATTTATAGTCTTCATGAAATTTGGCTTTAAATTGAGAGCCTCTGATATCGTGGATTTTCCGCTGCAGCTCTTTTCCGTAAACAGCCAGGCCTGCGAATTGCGTGCCCAGATGCGAATGATAATCAGTCCCGTAAAATAAATCTTCCAGACAATTCTTTTTCGAAATCACCCCGAATATACCGCTCATTTATTCTCTCCTCATAGATGTTTTCTGCAATATTCTACGCCGTTGATAAAAATTCCTAACCCGTCGCCCTGCAATTTATTCTTTAAACTAAACCAGCGCGGATGCTGGTGAATTTCAATGTGCCTCTCCGGATGCGGCATAAGCCCCAAAATCCTTCCTGTTTCGTCAGTGATGCCGGCGATATCATCCAGCGACCCATTGGGATTATCCGGATACCCCGATGGCTTGCCCTGCGCATTGCAATACTTAAAAATTACCTGGCCGTTTTTCTTAAGTTTATTCAAGATGGCATTATCTTTAACAATAAACTTTCCTTCGCCGTGGGCAACCGGGAGATAAATCATCTCCGGTAAATTTTTTGTCCAGATGCATTTACCGCTGTTTTTTAAATAAACCCAGCGGTCTTCAAATTTTCCCGAATCATTAATAATGAGGCTGGTCTCCTGCGTAAAATCGCTGTTCCCCGGAAGCAGGCCGCTCTTGACCAAAATCTGAAAACCATTGCAGATACCGATGATTAATTTACCGTCGCTGATAAATTTCCTTAATTGCTCCGCTAACTTACATCTTAACTCGTTAGCAAAAACCTTGCCCGAAGCAATATCATCCCCGTAGCTAAAGCCCCCGGGAAATGCCAAAATCTTATAATCCGAAAGGCTCTTTTCGCCCGCGACCAGATTATTAACATGGACGAGCTCCGGCTCTGCTTTGGCTTTAGTAAAAGCAAAAGCGGTCTCTTTATCGCAATTGGTCCCGGCTGTCCTGATTACACAAACTTTAACGCTTGGCATAGAATTTATTGATTGCCTTGATTACTTCCTTAGGGTCATCAACTACCGTAAAAAGATCCAGATCCGACTTGCTGATATTGCCTTCAGCTAACACAACCTTTTTCAACCAATCCAACAGGCCGTTCCAATAAACGCTTCCGAATAAGACAACCGGAAACTTATTTATCCTCTCGGTCTGAATCAGGGTAATCGCCTCAAAGAATTCATCAAAAGTGCCGTATCCCCCCGGCATAATAACAAACGCCTTGGCGTATTTGACAAACATGAGTTTTCTGATAAAAAAGTAACGGAAATCCAACAGGGTATCCACATAAGCATTAGGTTTCTGCTCGCAGGGAATATGGATATTTAAACCGATGGAAAGGCCGCCAGCCCTCTTGGTTCCTTTATTTGCCGCCTCCATCATCCCGGACCCGCTTCCGGTAATTACGGCGTATCCTGCCTTAGCTATATTATAAGCAACCTCTTCGCCTAATTTATAATATTTTGTGCCGCGGGCAGTCCGGGCTGAACCGAATATGGTAACAGCGGGGCCGATTTTAGAGAGAACCTCAAAACCTTCCACAAGCTCAGACATAATCCGGAATACGCGCCAGGGATCTTCTCTGGTAAAATCATTGATTAGGTCGGATTTAGGAACACAGGATTTTTTTACCATTTTAACGGCTCCTTCCATACGTTTTTTAACTCATCAATTCCGGCATCAATACAGATTTTTCCGTCTAAGCCATAAACCTTAAAGTCTTCTTTTTTATTCAGGCAGCCGATTAGTCCAAAAGGCTTACCCTTTAAAGCCTTTTCAAATTTTTCCTTATTCTTCTTTTCCACCTCAACCACAAACCTGGAATTTGATTCGGAGAATAAAATAAAATCGTTGCGTTTCTCGCCCATATAAGGCGCTTCAGTCAGAAATATATCCATTCCTAGCCCACCGCTAAAAGCCATCTCCGCTAATGTAACGGCAAGGCCTCCCTCGGAACAATCATGCATGCTGCGGATTAATCCCTTACCCGAAACCTTGCTTAAAGAATCAAAAAGTTCTTTGGCCTTTTTTACATTTACTTTAGGCACGCTATTGCCGATTGCGCCAACTAAATCATAATAATGCGAACCGCCCAGCTCCGGATAAGTTGAGCCCACTACATAAATCAGGTTTCCCGCAACTTTCGCATACATTGATATGGCTTTATTTGAATCTTCCATAACACTAATCGCCGAAATTAAAAGCGTGCCGGGAATAGCCATAGATTTTCCATGCTCGCTGTATTCATTATAAAGGCTGTCCTTTCCGGAAATAAAAGGAGTTCCGAAACCAATGGCCGCGTCATAGCATCCGTAGCTAGCGCGCACTAAAGAACCGAGCCTATCCGGTTTATCGGGGTTGCCCCAGCAAAAATTATCTAAAATCGCAACTTGCTTTAATGAACCGCCTACGCTGATAATCTGGCGCAGGGCTTCATCAATACAGGAAGCAGCCATCCAATAAGGATCGATAAAACCATACCGGAAATTTATTCCGTTTGAGACAATCACGGCCTTGGAAGAATTTAAAACCGGTTTAACAATACTTGCGTCTTGAGGCCCGTCGTTATTTATGCCGGTCAAAGGCTTCATCACTGAACCGCCCTGAACTTCGTGGTCGTACCTGCGGATCACGGATTCCTTGGAGCAAATGTCGTAATGCGCTAATAACTTCTTTAAAACCGGGGTAAGGTCTTTGGCGCATTTAATTTTTGGCTCCGGATGTTTGCTTTGCGAGTATAGCGCTTCTTTAACTATTTTAGGCTGGCCTTCGTGAAGAAAATCCATACCCAGAGAACAAACTAAATTATCTTTATAATAGAGCTCTAATTTTTTAGTAGCTCTGAATTCGCCGATTACCGTAGCCTCAACAAATTCATTTTCAAAAACTTTTAATAAGCTCTCAATTTTTTCTTTCGGGACAGATAAAACCATCCTCTCCTGGGATTCGGATATCCAGATCTCCATATACGATAAGCCGTCATATTTAAGCGGGACTTTATCAAATTCCACAACCGCGCCTAACTCCGCGGCCATTTCCCCTACGGCGCTAGATAACCCGCCTGCCCCGCAATCAGTGATCGCGCTGTATAAATTTTTATCGCGGGCCTGTAAAATCGTATCCAGCATCTTTTTTTCCTGTATAGGATTGCCGATCTGGACCGCGCCGCTTGAAATTGTCTCGGATTCATGGGTCAGTTCGCCTGATGAAAAAGTCGCGCCGTGAATACCGTCTCTGCCGGTCCTGCCTCCCACTACTACCACTAAATCTCCGGTATTTGTTTGCTTAAAAGATTTATCGCGGGGCATAATCCCGGCTGTGCCGCAATAGACAAGCGGATTCCCGGTAAATTTTTCATGAAAAAGTATCGCGCCGTTTACGGTAGGTATTCCCATTTTGTTTCCGTAATCGCGCACGCCGCTAACTACCCCTTTCATTACCCGTTTTGGATGAAGCGAACCTACTGGTAGTTTACTGAACGGATAATCCGGCAGGCCAAAACAAAATACATCCGTATTCAAAAATGGTTTAGCGCCTAAGCCGGTTCCCATCGGATCGCGGATTACTCCGCCTATTCCGGTATTTGCTCCGCCGAACGGCTCTAATGCCGAAGGATGATTGTGCGTTTCAACCTTAAAACAAATATTGTATAAATCGTCAAAACGGATTATGCCGGCGTTATCCTTAAATACCGAAACGCACCAGGGTTTGTTTAATTCTTTGGTCACTTTCATTATTGTGGCCTTAAGCAGGCCATCGATTAATTTTGTCTTTGTCCCCTTGATCTTTTCGGTATATTTAATTTTTCCGCGGAAAGTTTTATGCGAACAATGTTCAGACCAGGTCTGGGCGATAGTTTCCAGCTCGCAATCAGTCGGATTGCGTTTCAGGCCCTTGAAATAATTTCTGATAGCCTTCATTTCATTTAAATTCAGGAACAACTGCCCTTTTTTGCTTATCTCAAGCAATTTCTCATCTGAAGCGCCTAATAAATCCACGCTGATCTGATTAAACCGATAACCCAAGCTGCCTGCTTTGTATTCTGGACTATCGGGTTTTACGATATGCTGAATTAATTTATTATAGAGTAGTTTTTCGCAGACGGTTTTTAACTGACCCGAAG
>JAQTRA010000076.1 GCA_028712045.1 Candidatus Omnitrophota bacterium
CGCTTGGCGGCTTAAACTCTTGGATCTGTTTATACAAACTATCAATATCCGAATTAGCGGTTAACGCCGCTACCCGGAAGCTACCCGGAAATTTACGGATTACATCCAGCGTGCTGGTTCCGATTGAACCGGTAGAGCCTAAAACAGCGATATTTTTCATTTGATTACTGCGCTGAGGTAAAAATAAAAAACCGGGGCAGCAAATAACAGGCTGTCGATTTCATCAAGTACTCCGCCCATCCCGGGGAATAAACTACCTGAATCCTTAACCTGACAATCACGCTTTAAAAGCGATTCAGAAAGATCTCCCAATTGGCCTAAAATACCCAGGCCTAAACCGATTAAAACAAGCTGCAGATAATTAAAATCTAAAAAAAGACTACAAACCAACGCACCGATTATACTAAAAGCTAAACCACCTAAAGATCCCTCAATAGTCTTATTTGGGCTGATCCGGGGGATTAAAAGATGCTTACCAAAGTTGCTGCCAATTAAATAAGCGCCAATATCTCCTAGCTTGGTGATGATCAGCAGTGCCGCTAAAAATCCTAAACCATTATCTAAATACCTGATTTTAATTAAAAAACTAAAAAACCAGGAAACATAAAGTATGCCAAAAAGCGTAGTAGAAATATCGACAATTACGCCGGAACTATTTCTGCGCTGAAATTGCATAAGGATAAGAAATAGCAAAGCCAGAACAATAAATAAAAGTTCCCAGCTTTTAGTCGGCTCAAATTTAAACATTATGGAAAGCGGGATAATTGTCCCCATGCCAATTCCAAAATATTTATAAATATTTATACCTTTTTTCTCCAGCATTACAAAATATTCATAGAGGCCGCCGATAACAAATAAAACTATGGCTAAACCACAAAGTAATTTGGAAAAGATGACTCCGCAGATAATCGCGATTAATACCGCCGCACTAATTATTCTTTTTACCAACATCAATGCCTCCGAATCTTCTTTCTCTTGCCTGAAAATCGCTTATCGCTTCTTTTAATTCATTAATTGTAAAATCCGGCCAATATTTACGGGAAAAATATAACTCCGCATAAGAAAGCTGCCAAAGCAGAAAATTACTGATCCGCATCTCACCGCTAGTGCGAATTAACAAATCCGGATCAGGTAGATCAGCAGTATAAAAATAACCGGAAAATTCCTCGCAGGTAAGCTGCTTGAGTAACGCATTATCCTTAAGCACTCTAGCGGCAAACCGCTTAGCCGCATCCGTAATTTCCTGCCGGCTGCCATAGTTTAAAGCCAGGACAACCACTAAACCGGTATTATCTTTGGTTCGATTTTGCGCTGCCTGGATTTTCTGCTGAATAATTTTAGGTAACGGGTCATTTTGACCAATAACCCGAAAACGCATATTGTTACGCTCTAGTTCTTTAATTTCGCTGTCTAAGAATTTACCCAGATAGCGCATCAGCATAGCTATTTCTTTTTTTGGCCTATCCCAGTTCTCAGTAGAAAAGGTAAAAAAAGTAACCACTTCTACTCCGAGCGCGCCAGAGCCCCGGATAATCTCCTTAACGCGTTTAATACCCTCAAGATGCCCGGCAGTGCGCGGCAAACCCCGCTGCTTGGCCCAGCGGCCGTTACCATCCATTATAAAAGCGATATGCTTGGGGGTATTATTCTTCGCTAACATTCTACTGATGCACTTGATAATCTATTTGCTCAAAAATATTATCTTTATATTCGATATCCGCCAGCCAGTTTTCATCGATACTGTTAGATTTTAGATCCTCATACAAACGGCTGAAACGCAGGATATGATCTTTAGTGCGGCGAATTGCATAACTTGTGTGCGTACCGGTGCCTAAAATAAAACCCCAGTCTGAGCTCTGCGCTAAAAGTAACTCACGCAAAGCCTGATTCAACGCCCGCTTAGGTAATCCCTGGGCATTGGGGAAAGTTTTTACTAATTCACTCATCCGCTGCGAAGCCATATGCAGATGGCGATAAATCCAGTCATTGGACCCCTGCAGCCACATTTCAGCATAACCTTTATATCCCCAGCTGGACATCGAGGGAGCAATTACCTGGTTTCTGGGATTTTCAGTTAAATACTCCGAAGGAGTAATCAGGCGAATCTCATCCTGATCGCAGGCAATTTTACGGAAAAGAAAATCCAGCCACATCGGCCCCTCATACCACCAGTGGCCAAAAAGTTCCGCATCATAGGGAGAAACAATAATCGGAGCCTTACCCATAAGGTCATTTAAATAACCGGCTTGTTTCTGACGATTAAACATAAAGTTTCCCGCGTGACTTGCTGCTTTTTCACGCGCCCAATCAGGAATATAAGGCTCTTTATGGTTTCCCGTGCCGGTAATCCGGTAGTATTTTATCCCCGTGTTAATCCGGACGCCATCCGGATGGATATAGGGTTTAATATAATCATGTTCTAAATCAAAACCAATATCACGATAAAATTCACGATAACTATAATCACCCGGATAACCCTCGATTGAAGACCAAACCTGCTTACTGGATTCCAGGTCCCGGCCAAAACAAGCTACGCCGGAGCCTTTACAATAAACCGGAGCAAATACGCCATATTTAGGCCGCGGGGTTCCATGCAATACTCCATGGGAATCAGTAAAAAAGAAACGGATACCCGCTTCTTTTAGTATTTCGTCATGGCCGGGGTGATACCCGCATTCCGGCAGCCATATTCCGGCAGGCCGGTGGCCAAAAACACTCTGATAATGATTTGCCGCAACTTTTACCTGCGCGCGCACTGAATCCCGGCAGACATCCATCAGCGGAAAAAATCCATGCGTTGCCCCACAGGTAATAATTTCAAGCTTTCCCAGATCCTGAAACTTCTTAAAAGCCATAACTAAATTACGATTGTATTTTAGGAAGGTATCCCGGGCATGCGTGAACTTGTTAAAATACATTTGGGCTAAAGCGCGGAATTCAGGTTGCCAGGCAGTCCTTTGCATCTCCTTCTGGCTAAGTTCAATTGATTTATTAATATGCTTAATATAGCGATCCTGCAGCAAAGAATCGCTAAGCATCGAAATAAGCGTAGGGCTTAAAGTCATAGTCAGACGAAAATCAATGCCGTCATTAACTAATCCTTCAAAGACAGAGATTAACGGAACATAAGTCTCAGTAATCGCTTCGTAAAGCCAATCCTCTTCCAGGAAATTTTCAAATTCAGGATGCCTGACAAAAGGAAGATGGCCGTGCAAAACTAAACAAAGATAGCCTTTAAACATTTTATTTGGTTTCCCGGTTAACGATAGGAGTAATTGTCCGCTCTTCAAGTTTATCAGCCGATACAGCTTTTACTGGTATGCACTGTTTTCCGTCCGGCAGCCAAAAACGCAGGGTAAATGTTCCATCCGGACGCAAATTAATCGGTTTTCCCTGCACAGTTACTTTAGCGCTAGGTTCTGTAGCTCCATAAACAATCAATTCGCAATCCACTTTCATCCAGAAGGTTCTTTCTTTAACTTCTTTTCTCACCGGGCTGGAAGATAAACCTGAACTAAAAACTCCCTGCTTAACCCGCTCCTGCCAGGCACGGCCAACCGGAGAGCTTCTGCCCAAACCAAAACCCATACCATAAAGCCGGGCAAACATCTCATCCGGAATCATCCACTCTTCATCAGTAATCCCTGAAGGGCCATCGCCTGGAGTCTGCACAATATTCGAACGCACAATCATAATAAACCGGCCATCCGGCAACATTAAACCTAAATCTACACACCAGGATCGGCCCGGCCCATTAGTATCGATATACCAGCTATTGGTAAAATCATTTACCTGAATATCAAAAAAACTATTGGCATTAGATCCGTTAAAAGAAATATTCGTAACATCGTAAACTCGCAAAACTCTTTTTGAACGCTCAAAATCATCGCCTAAGCGCTTACGCAATCCCGCCAAAGTCTGGTTTCTTAATTCCCAATAAGTATGCAGCCAATGCGGATCGCGGACCTGCAGAACAATTTTATCCTGGTCATAACTATTCGGAATATCTTGCGGCATCCTGGAGAATCTGCTGATATTTTCCGGATGAGAAAATTTAGTATTCACCGCCACAGTTTCTTGGAAACTCGAATTCTCTTGAGAAGAAGGATTTCCGGGATACCCAGTGGTTAGTTTAGGTTTTTTAAACTTAGCCACAAGCTTGGTAAAAATATTTTTAATCCATTCTTTTAGCTTAACCCATATTTTCATCTGGACACCCTCCTTCAACAAAAAAGGGGATACTCTCCCCTTTTCACAGAACAGTTAATATGTTCTTTTCCTCCCCTTATATCATTTCTTAGCCTTTTTTTCAGCGACCAAGGCGTTTTTCAAATCGTTTTCTAAAGTTTCTTTAAGCTTGGTTACTTTTTGTAACTCTTCTTTGAGGCTTTCATTAACCAACTGTTCCTGAATCAAAACTTTTTTTGTTGTTTCTAAGCCTTGTTTTGCCTCTTCAGATTCTTTTTCTTTTGCCTTAGCTCTTTCCTCTAAGGCTGATTTTTCCTGTGAAAATTTACTCATCTTCTCTTCCAGCTGTAAACGCGCGGACATCTCTTTATCGCGGGCAGTTTTCTGCCGCAGCGCGCTATTGCAGGAACTAAGCGTAGCAAAAAAGAATATTGCCGTTAATACTGCCAAAATAACTACTAAACGATTTTTCAATTGCTCATCCATGCTTATTAATTTATGCTTATTTAAGATTGCCCTCAACTTGCTCAACTGACTCAACTGGCTCAGCGGAAGATGAACTTACCTTATCGCCTTTAACCTTGGTCACATTCGGCAAAATAACTATTTCGACCCTACGATTTTGCTTACGGCCGGCTTTACTTTCATTAGAATCTA
>JAQTRA010000007.1 GCA_028712045.1 Candidatus Omnitrophota bacterium
CCCAAACTTCCAAAGGCACAAAAGTTTTTGCGGTAACCGGAAAAGTCAAAAATTCAGGGTTAGTGGAAATTGCCATGGGCGCAACCTTAAGAGAGATGGTCGTGGATATTTGCGGTGGCACGCTTTCCGGCAAGCCGATTAAAGCCGTGCAAACCGGCGGGCCTTCCGGAGGGGTAATCCCTAAGGAACTTTTAGATACACCGGTGGACTATGAAAATCTGCAAAAATTAGGTTCAATTATGGGTTCCGGCGGGATGATTGTTATGGATGACGATGATTGTATGGTGGATATCCCTAAGTTTTATTTAGGTTTCTGCGTGGAAGAATCCTGCGGCAAATGCGCGCCTTGCCGGATCGGTGGTTTTCAAATGCTGGGTTATCTGAAGAAAATATCTGAAGGCAAAGGTAAGCCAGAAGACCTGGTACAGTTAAGAAGGATCTCCCAGGCGATGCAGAAAGCATCATTATGTGGTTTAGGCCAGACTGCCTCAAATCCGGTTCTTTCTACTTTAAAATATTTTGAGCATGAATATAATGAGCATATCGTCAATAAAAGATGCCCGGCCGGAAAATGTAGCAGCCTGATTACTTATAGTATAATTGAGGATAAATGTAAGCGTTGCGGGATTTGTTTTAATAATTGCCCGGTTAAGGCAATCAGCGGCGGCAAAGAAGAAGGATACTTGATAAACCAGGATAAGTGCACAAAATGTGGCCGGTGTTTTGATGTTTGTAAATTTAAAGCAATCAACAAAAAATAAATATGGCAAAAATAATTAAAGCAAAAATTAACGGTATTTTATTAAGAGTAGAAGAGGGCACGACTATTTTAGAGGCAGCTAAAAGAGTACAGATAAAAATACCCACTCTCTGTAAGCATCCGGATCTGCCGGCTTCGGCATCCTGCGGTATCTGTATTGTTAAAAATAAAGGTTCGCAGAAGATGTTGCGTTCCTGCTGCACGCCGCTGGATGAAGGCATGGATATAATCACTCATGACCCGGAGATTGTCGAAATCCGCAGGACAGTAATTGAACTCATTCTTTCTAATCATCCCAATGATTGCCTTAAATGTGGCAGGAATAACCAGTGTGAATTGCAAAAACTTACCGCGGATTTCGGAATTAAAGAGGAATCTTTCCCGCAATTTTTAAGAGACCTGCCGATAGATACTTCCACTAAGGCGGTTGACCTTGATCCGAAAAAATGTATTCTCTGCGGCAGATGCGTGCATGTTTGCCAGGAATCTCAGGATGTTTGGGCTTTGTCGTTTTTGGAAAGAGGGATGAAGACGCGTATTTCTCCTGCCGGAGATATTCAGTTAGCTGACTCTCCTTGTGTGCGTTGCGGCCAGTGTTCAGCGCATTGCCCTACCGGAGCTTTTGTGGAACAGGACCATACCGCGGCTGCCTGGAAAGCATTGCAGGACCCGGATAAATATTGCGTAGTGCAGATTGCCCCGGCGGTAAGGGTTTCTATCGGTGAGGCATTTGGTTATGTCGGTAAAAATTTTACCAAAAAACTTTATGCTTTATTAAGGCGTTTAGGATTTCACGCGGTTTTTGATACTTCTTTTGCTGCGGATGTTACGATTATGGAAGAGGCCAGTGAATTTGAGGAAAGATTATTACACGGTAACCGGCCGCTGCCCTTGATTACTTCCTGCTGCCCTTCCTGGGTAGATTTTATGGAAAAATTTTATCCGGATATGATTGATCATTTTTCTTCTTGTAAATCTCCGCATGAAATTTTGGGTGTACTTTCTAAGACTTATTATGCCGAAAAAAATAAAATTGATTCGGCTAAAATAGCCATGATTTCGATTATGCCTTGTACGGCTAAAAAATATGAAATTACCCGGAATGCCGAGATGTCCGCTTCCGGTTTTCAGGATATTGATACCGTCCTGTGCACCCGGGAGTTAGTCCGGATGATTAAGCAGGCCGGAATTGATTTTGATACCCTGCCGGATGAAGAGTGCGATAGTATTTTAGGTGAATATGCCGGAGCAGGAGTTATTTTTGGTTCTACCGGCGGAGTAATGGAAGCAGCATTAAGGACGGCGCATTATTTTGTCACGGGTAAGGAGTTAAAGAATGTGGAGTTTGAAAGTGTCCGTGGCTTAAAAGGGGTTAAGGAAACTGAGATTGAAATTAGCGGCAAGAAACTTAAGATTGCTATTGCTCACGGATTGGGTAATGTGGAGTATATTTTGAATAAAGTACGTGAGGCTAAAGCTAATAATAAAGAGATGCCCTATCATTTTATTGAAGTAATGGCTTGCCCGGGAGGCTGTGTGGGCGGAGGCGGGCAGCCTTATATGGTTACCGATGAATTAAGGATTAAAAGGGCGCAGGCTTTATATCAAGATGATGAGCAAAAGCAGGTGCGTTGCAGCCATCAGAATCCTTACATAAAAAGAATTTATAAGGAATTTTTAGGCAAGCCTTTAAGCGAGAAGTCGGAAAAACTTCTGCATGTGCATTATAAGGCTCGGCCGATTTACGCAAAATAAGATAGTAAATAATAGCAAATCCTGCGGTAAGGAGTTTTACTCTGAATCCAAGGGGGATAAATTTCAAAATCCCAACCTTTCTGCAGGATTGCTCCTCAGCCAGGTTGGGATTTTTACTTAACGGGGACGTGCTAAAAAGGGACACCCTTGAAGGGTGTCCCCTCGGAGGACGTCCCCATAAATAAGGAGGGGAAGATGGAGAAACGGTTAGGATTTGTGGGGGTAATTATTCATAATCGCAAAAAAGCTGCGCCGCTGGTCAACAATGTCTTGACGGAATTCGGGGAATTAATTATCGGCCGGATGGGGATTCCGCATGTAAAAAAAGAGCTTAGTGTAATTGTTTTAATTGTGAATGCCAATACCGATGGATTAGGTGCTTTAACCGGCAAATTGGGTAAGATAAGCGGAGTTTCAGTAAAATCTGCTCTAAGTAAAGCAGAATAAATATGAAATATATTAATGCAGAAAAAATAAATAATTTATTGGTTGATGCAAATAAGGTTGGTAGCCGCTCGCTGGATCTTATTTTAGATAAGGCAAAATCGCTGCAACGTTTAACTTTGAATGAGTCTGCGGCCTTGCTTTCAGTTAAAGACCCGGAAGATATCCAGAAAATATTCAGCGCCGCCAGTTTTGTTAAAGATGCCATCTATGGTAGAAGGGTAGTGCTTTTTGCCCCTCTTTATATCAGTAATCTTTGCGCCAACAACTGCCTTTATTGCGCGTTTAAGTCAGATAATCTATTAATTAAACGCCGGGCGCTGGCTGTTTCGGAAATTAATACGCAAACCGAGTGGTTGCTTGGCCGCGGGCATAAACGAATACTTATGGTTTGCGGTGAGGATGCTCCGGACAATAAATCCAATATAGATTATTATACCGAAGCAGTTGCAGCAGTATATTCGGCAAAAGTCGGCAAGAATAAAATTAAAAGGGTTAATGTTAATTGCGCTCCGCTAAGCGTTAATGAATTTAAGCAGCTTAAAGCCAGTGGTATTGGCACGTATCAAATTTTTCAGGAGACATATCATCAGGGTACTTATTTGCATATGCATCCGGCCGGCCCGAAAAGCGATCCGGATAACCGCCTGGATGCAGTTGACCGGGCATTTAGTGCCGGAATAGATGATATCGGTATTGGCGCTCTTTTTGGTTTATATGACTGGCAATTTGAAACCTTAGGGTTGCTTTCGCATGTCCAGCATATGGAGGAGAAATTTAATGTCGGCCCGCATACAATATCGGTGCCGCGCATTGAGCCGGCAGAGGGCGCTAAGCTTTCTTTTAATCCTCCGCACAAGATTTCAGATGAAGATTTTAAAAAAGTAGTCGCGGTTTTAAGGCTTTCAGTGCCGTATACCGGAATAATTATGTCTACGCGCGAGAATGCGCTAATGCGGGATGAGCTTTTAAGCCTGGGGGTTTCTCAGGTTAGCGCTGAATCAAATACATCTCCCGGCGGTTATTCCGACGAAAATATAGAACAGGCAGGCGGCCAGTTTTCTCTCGGTGACCATCGTAGCCTGGACCAGATCGTGGGAAGTTTGATCGCCCATGATTATATTCCTAGTTTTTGCGCTGCTTGTTATCGCATGGCTCGCACCGGAGAGGCTTTTATGCAGATGGCTATTCCCGGGACGATCAAAGGTAAATGCAGCATGAACGCTTTGATTACTTTACAAGAATATCTTGATGATTTTGCTTCCAAACCGGTAAAGGATGCCGGTTATAAAATGATCGCGCGTTATTTTAAACAGCTTGCGCCGCTTGAGCAGGATAAGTTAAAAATTTTCTTTGCGCATGTTGCCGATGGAACCCGGGATGAGTATGTCTAAATTAACCAAGCTTTTAGATAAAATTTATGCAGCTTCTTTACCAGAGCTTAAGGATTTAGAGAAGGTTTTATCATTGAGCGGGCAGGAAGAATTAAACGAATTATTTTCTTTCGCCGATAGCGTAAGAAATAAGTTTTGCGGTGATGGGATTATTTTGCGCGGAATAATCGAATTTTCCAGTTTTTGCGTCCAGGAGTGTTTTTACTGCGGTTTAAATAAGCATAACCGTAAATTAGAGCGTTACCGGATGAATAAAGATGAATTGCTTAAAGCAATTGAATATCTTGTTGCTTGTAATATTAAAACTGTAGTTTTGCAGTCCGGAGAGGATAAGAGTTTGGATGTTTTATGGCTTAAAAATATTATTTCAGAGGTAAAATCCAGGTTTGACTTAGCTATTACTCTTTCTCTGGGCGAAAGATGCGCCGATGACTACCGAATTTGGAAGCAGGCCGGAGCAGACAGGTATTTATTAAAGATAGAAACTTCCGATGGCCAATTATATTCATCGATGCATCCGGAAATGAATTTTAAGCAACGCCTGGATTGTTTGGATGTTTTACGCAAATTAGGTTATCAGGTTGGTTCGGGTAATATTATCGGGCTGCCCGGCCAAACTTTAAAAACAATTGCCCAGGATATTTTATTTTTTAAGCGCAATGATTTTGATATGATCGGTATCGGCCCGTTTATTCCGCATCAGGATACCCAGTTTGCCAGCCAGCAAAGAGGCGATGCCGCGCTTACTTTAAAAACAATTGCTCTTACGCGCATCGTTACTAAAAATGCGCATATCCCTGCGACAACTGCTCTGGGAAGCCTGGATAAAGATTATCGGTCAGATGGTTTAAAATGCGGGGCAAATGTTTTAATGCCGAATTTTACTCCGCAGCCGTATCGCAAGCTTTATGAGATATACCCGCAAAAAAAATGCGTTGATGAACCAGTGGGGGCTTGTAATTTTTGCATGGATGAGCTGGCTAAGGATTTAGGCAGGTATATTGATTATTCCAAAGCAGATTCATTAAAAGAGAGAAGGGTTAATCTAAATGTATAAAACACCGGCAAGTAACAGGTTACATATCGGAATATTCGGCAAGAGAAATACCGGAAAATCCAGCCTGATCAATGCAATTACCGGCCAGGATACGGCAATTGTTTCCGCGGTCGCCGGGACAACCACAGATCCGGTTTATAAGGCGATGGAGATTTTACCCATTGGCCCGTGTATGTTAATTGATACCGCTGGTATTGATGACGAAGGTATTCTGGGAGAAGAGCGGGTTAAGCGGAGTTTAGTGGTATTAAGAAAATCAGACCTCGGGTTGATTGTAGTCCAACCGGATACAATAATTGATAATTTTGAAGCAGAGTTGGTGGAAACATTTAAAAATAAAAAATTGCCGTTTTTATTTGTAATTAATAAATGTGAGTTAGCTGGTATTTCTGCGCAGGATTATTTAGAAAAGCACAATCTTGCGTTTATAAAAATAAGTTCTAAAACAAAACAAGGTATTGAGGAATTAAAAAATAAAATTATGCAGCTGGCGCCCGGGCATTGGTCTCCTATTCCTTTAATCGGAGATATAATTAAAGCTAAGGACCTGGTGATTTTGGTTTGTCCCATTGATAGCGCTATGCCGCAGGGTCGGCTTATTCTGCCTCAGGTGCAAGTGATGCGCGACTGCTTGGATAATTCTGCTATGGCTTTAGTTACTAAAGAAACTGAATTATTAGATTGCCTTAAAGCGTTAAAAGCAAAACCGAAGTTAGTGATTACCGATTCACAGGTTTTTGAAGATGTGCGCGATATGCTGCCAACGGATATTGCCTTAACATCTTTCTCTACTGTTTTTGCGCGGCACAAGGGAGACCTGAATGCGTATATTCAGGGAGTGTATGCTTTAGAAAAATTAATCGATGGAGATGAAATTTTAATTGCTGAGGCCTGTACGCATCATGTCCAACCGGAAGACATCGGCCGCACAAAAATTCCAACCTGGTTGTTGAATTATACCAAAAAAAACCTGCATTATGAAGTAACTGCCGGTGGAGATTTTCTGGAAGATTTAAGCCGGTATAAACTTATTATTTCTTGTGGAGGCTGCATGGTTAATCGAGCTGAAATTATGTACCGTATTAAAAAAGCTAAGGAAGCAAATGTCCCGATTACTAATTATGGCGTACTTATGGCTTATCTTTCCGGAATTCTCAAGCGGGTAATCTCTCCTTTTAAAGATGGTTTGGTAAAGCTAGATATACTAAGCGATTAACCAGTTATTTTAAGTTATTAACTGCAAAAAAGCATTTTTGTATCATCTTGGTACGATTATACTTGACAAATAATCCAGGTTATGAAATAATAATACAAATGTTATTAAATTTATTTAATTTTTTTAGGCAAATTTTTATGTGCATAATAATTTCTAAAAAAATTGAGATTCTATCTTGCCAACTCGTATAGGAAAAAGCTCTTAAAATCTGTTTTTGTTCTCCTGTTTTCCTCGATTTTCTATTTTAACACGCCCTTAACTCCTGTATTTTCAGCAACTAATAAAAAAAGCCTTTCTGAACGAAAATCTGCAATTAAAGCCAAGCAAGAAGCTGTTGCTGCCAAAAAACAACAACTGCAATTAGACCGCCAGCAAAGAATAGAGGCGAATAAACTTGCCGCTGAGTTTGAAAAACAAGCCAATTTAGCCAAACAGGAACAATTAAAGAAAGAGCTAGCCCAAAAAAAGCAGGATGCGCTCGCTTTAAAGATAAAAAATAATCAGGATGCTTTGGCTAAAAAAGAACAATTAAAAAATGATAAATTAAAAAAAATAGCTGATCAAAAAGCTGCTATTGAACAGAAAAAACAGGTAAATTTAGTTAAGCAGAAACAAAGCTCAGCAGAGAAAAAAATAGAATCTGAAAAAGCCAAACTGGCTAAGCTTGACGCGAAGTATTCCAGTGATTTTATCCAAATTAAAAGGACGCCCGTAGATAATATTTTGGCCCAGGCCAGGGAGTATGCGCGCTTGGGTAAATTCCAAGATTCCTTAGAAGCTTATAATTATGCTTATTCGGTTGCCCGCCTGTCCTCATTAAAACAAACCGTCATCACAGAAAAATCAAAAATAAAAACAACTGGGCTAGAGGAAAAAATTGCTGAAGAAAGCCGGGCTAAAAAGCAGGCTGAGCTTGATGAAAAAGTAAAACTGAAAAATGACCGGCTGGAAAAAATAGAAACAAAAAAATTTGCCGCGGATTTTAAGAAAGAAAAAATTTTAGATGAGAAAACAAGTCGTAAGCAAAATCGCGAGAAAAGAATAATTAAAGATGATAATACGTATGTGGATAAAGTAAGAAAAGATTTTTATAAAAAAGAAAAGCTGGAGCAAGAGCGTCAAAAAAAAATAGCGGATAAGCAGGCGGCTGCGGAAAAAAAGAATCAGGCAGATTTGGACAGGAAGCAACAGCTTCAGCTGGCGCGGGATCAAAAGATCGCTCAAAGAAAAGCTGCTGTCCAGCTAAAGAGGCAGCAAGAAATTTCCGATAATGAAATAAAAGTGGCTAAATTAAAGGCCCGGAAAAAAGTCAGGGCGGCGCAAAGATGAAAATTTGCAAAATAGAAAAATTAATATTTATATTCTTAATAATCTATCCCTGCATTTTTGTAAATTCAACCGCCTATGCCAGGAATGATCAAGCGGATATTAAAGCATTGCAGGATGAAGTCATTGCTTTACGCGAAAAAGCAGAGCAATGGGAAATTACCGCTATTCAGGCAGAATTCATTGCTAGTAAGCAGCAGGCCCCGGCCCCGGCGGCTATAGTGCCTGCTGAGCCAAAAGTACTAGTCAAATTTTTTGTTTTAGACGGAGTCAATTTATTCCAACCTAAAGATTTTGAGCCTATTCTTAAGAAATACAAGAATCAGAAATTAGGGATGAGTGACCTTAAAAAAGTTAGTGAAGAGATCAGCGCATTTTACCGCAGTCAAGGTTATGTCAGCAGCATTGCCTATCTTCCTTCCCAGGAGATTACTAAAAATACCGTAGAATTTAAGGTGATCGAAGGCCGTATCGGAGAGATTGAAGTAGAAACACCGAAATACAGCCGGCGCTCGACAGTGGAAAATAGATTTTTGGTTCAGCCCGGGCAGGTAGTAAATTCTAAGGATATAGAAACATCTCTTGAACGTATTAATACTAATAAAGATAGACAGGTGCGCGCGGTATTAACGCCCGGTAAAACTTCCGGAACTTCGGATATTTTATTGAAGGTAGAAAAAGAGCGTTCACCGTATCACTTCTACACTGATTTTAATAATCGCGGAACCAATACTACTAATGAAAGGCGTTGGGGTTTAGGATTTGTAAATTCCAATCTTTTGGGCTTAGATGATGTCCTGTCCCTGAGGTTTATGGCCAGTCCCACTACTTCGGATGTTTACAGTTTTAGCGGCGATTATAATTTACCGGTTAACCGTTTTGATACCCGTTTGGGTGCTTATGCTGTTTTTGCCAGTGCGGATATCGAAGGCCAGTTTGCGATTATCAGCCCGCAAGGCCGGGCGCAGGCTTTTGGTGTTTATGCCACCCATCCGCTCTTTAAAAAGGAATTTGCTGAAGCAGGAAGTTCAAACTCGGTTACTTTAGCCAGTAATCTTACCGCCGGGTTTGATTCTATTGATGTGCGCAATAAGATTTTAAATAATGAAACCAGTCATGATCAAATCAGCGCTTTTAAGGGAGGAATTAATTTTGACGAGAAAGATAATCTGGGCCGCTCGGTGATTGCCGCTGAGGCGCGGGCCGGTATTCCTGATTTTCTGGGATCAATGGCTAAGAATGATGTTAATGCCAGCCGGGCTGCTTCGGGCGCCGGTGGTGAATTTCAGAAATATAATTTATCTTTGAACCGGATTACTTATCTGCCGTTCAATTCTATGTTTTTAAGTAATTTCAGGATGCAATATACTGATGATCCGCTAGTTACTCCGGAGCAGATGGTTATTGGCGGGGCGGACAGCGTGAGAGGTTTTCCGGAAAATGAATACCTGGCTGATTACGGCTGGATCGCTAATCTAGAATTGAGAAGCCCGGCATTTATTTTTCCCTCTAAATTTAGAGTTCCCTTTGATAAAAAAGGCACCCGCTTGATCGATGCCATTCAGTTTGTTTATTTTATTGATGCCGGCGAAGGCCGTCTTAATAAAGCCCGGGTTGGTGAATTATCCAAGAAATATTTAGTTGGCGCGGGTTTTGGTTTGCGGTTTGATTTGTATGAACATTTACGCGCTAGGCTAGATATCGGATTTCCGATCGGAAACGAAAAACCAAGCGATGATGCTTCGTATAGAATACATTATGGTTTGCAATATGAATGGTAATTTGATGAATAATCCAGGAGAGAGAAAAATGGAAGATAAAAGGCGTAAGCAGAGAAACACGCTTATTTTTTATCCCCTATTTGTGTTATTAATTATCGGTTTTATGATTTATCCTTTTACCCGGGCTTTTGCCGATGATCTTCCTGTTGGCCCGCTAGTTCAGATTGGCGCTCCGACGATTACCACTACCGGTAATGATATGACAGTTAATGCCAACCAATTCGATAAGACCTGGATTGACTGGCAAGGCGGTTTTAATATCGGTTCGCAAAACTCAGTAAATAATATCGGCCCAGCGGCCAGCGCGGTTATCCTGCATAATGATGTTAGCGGCGTAATCTCTAATATCCAGGGCGCTTTAAGTGGTAACTGTAATGTTTTCCTGTTAAATCCCAGCGGAATACTTTTTGGATCCGGCGCGCAGGTTAATGTTGGTGGTTTGGTGGCTTCGACCATGCGCATGTCGATGAATGATTTTATGTCCGGTAGCTATATTCTCAAACAAGAGGATACTGCCAATCCCGGTTTAATTGCTAATGCCGGTAAAATTAATGCCAGCGGGCCAATGGGTGTGTCATTGGTTGGCGGTGCAGTGCGCAATACCGGCGTAATCAGTGCTAACTTGAGTACGGTAAATTTAGCTTCGGGTAAAGAAGTTACTTTAAATGCTAATAATACCGGAAGTATTCAGGTAGTTGTCGATAAAAAAGTTTTAAGCCAGGTTCTTGATCAAAACGGCAATAAGGTTGATGTCGGTGTAGAGAACCTGGGTGAAATTAATGCTAACGGCGGCAGGGTTTATATCCAGGCTGAGGCAATGCAGGATATTTTTGAAAAGCTGATTAATCAGGAAGGCGTGGTTAAGGCCGGTTCAATGGTTGAACAGAACGGAAAAATTATTTTGGTTTCCGATAGTGAAGGCATAATTCAGAATACCGGCACATTGGATGCCTCGGCAATTGAGGCAGGGGCTAAAGGTGGCGAAGTTGAAATGCGCGGTGAAAAAGTCGGCCAGTTAGGCATAGTTAAAGCAGACGCCCTAGACGGAGATGGCGGAGATATTGAATTACGTGCCAGCAAAGTTGTGGCCCTGGGGCCGGATAGCGAAACTACTGCTGATGCCGGATTAAATGGCGACGGCGGTAATGTGGTTGTGTTTTCTCCGGATACCGCGTTAATGGCGCCGACGGCCAAGATTTCAGTTAGAGGCGGCGATAGCTCTGGTGATGGCGGTTTTGTGGAAGTCAGCGGGCAGAAATATGTTGAAGTGAATGGTATTGTTGACCGGCGCGCTTTGAATGGCCAAGCCGGTTTACTATATATTGACCCGGTTGATCTTACTATTGATGATGGCGCTGCTGATCCTATCACCTGGACGGTGCATAGTTGGGCAAATGGAACTGGTAATAATACGACCACCATGGATATAGATGTATTAATGACTAACCATTTAGCATTGGGAGATACAGTTATCGATGCTCTTGGCGGGGATGGCGCAGGTAACGGCGATATAATTCTTAATGCGGGTAAAACCCTGACTAATAATACAGTTAATGATCTTACTTTAACCGGGCGGAATATAACTGTTACAGCAGGTACCCCGATTAACTTTACAGTTGCCGGAGCTAATTTAAATCTTAACGGAACCGGGGCTATAGATATAAATGATTCGATTACCTTAGCCGGCGGAAGTTTTGATTCTAATGGCACTACTTTTGACAATACCGGCGGGGCAATTACCACTGCTGGAGGCAATATTGATATTTCCGGGCATACTGGCGCCGTAATAATCGGCGCAGCGTTAAACAGCGGCATCGGTTTCGTAGATATAGATTCAACAACTTCTACTGTGGCGATAAATAAAGGAATAACCACAACTACAGGTAATGTTACTATTGATTCAGCTGTTGGCAGCACAACTACGGTTGGCGTAGACGGTGATATACAGACCACTACCGGCACAGTAACTTTTGGTGCGACCCGGGCGGATAATCTTACGACTTCAGGCGATGTAACTACGACTATAGGGGGCAATATAACCTTAAGTAATGCAACGACCTTGGGCGGTTCAGTTACCTTTGATGCCGGTAACCAAACTTTTACGTCTGCTAATACTATTAACGCGGCAACTTATGATTTAACTATTACTTCAGATACTATTGCATTGGGAGGTAATTTTTCAGGAACCGGCAATCTCATATTACAGCCTTATAGTGTTGGCCAGGCAATCGGTATCGGGTCAGATGCGCCAGGAGCCTTTAGTTTAGTCGACGCAGAAGTTGGTTATATAAATAACGGAGGTACTTTTAGCTCGATTACTATTGGCCGTTCCGACGGTAGAGGCTTGGTTACTATAAATCCTGGCACTGGCACAACAACTTTTAGTGATCCGGTTATAATTCGAAGCGGTGGTTTAGGTGGCAGCATAACTGTTAATGAGATATTTACAACAGTGGCTGCTAATTCCGCGGTTACCTTTACCGCAGGTACAGGCGCTTTAGGTATTTTTACGCTTACTGAGGGTGCAGGAAATACCATTGCCTCAGGCAATGGCGCTATAATAATAACAGCAGATAGAATAGCGTTAAATACAGTTGGTACAATAACCGGTGGCAGCACGATCACGCTTCAACCTGCATCTGATGCTACTACGATAGGTATTGCCGGAGCAGTTGGTGATTTTGCTTTAAGCACAGATGAAATTACTTCTTTAACTAATGGCTTTAGCGGGATAACCATCGGCCGCGCCGGCGGAACTGGCGGCGCCACAATTAGCGCGGTAACCTTTAATGATCCGGTAACTATTCGTTCACCTAGCGGTGGCGTTCTGGATGTTAACGACCAGATTACCGGCGCTGGCAATGCCTCAGTGCATTTAACCGGGGCGACTAACCTTGGCGCAAATATCGCTACTAATAATTCCGAAATACATATCACTGGTAATGTTACCAGAGATACAGCTGATGCTTTGATTTTAACTACGCAAGCTGGGGGAGCCGGTGCAGGCGATATTACGATAACTGGCAATATCGAGGCTGATGTCAATACGCGGGATTTAACTTTTACAGCTGGCACCGGCGTGATTAGTGTTACCGGCACGATTGGCGCGGTTACTAATTTAAGCGATCTTACGATTACCAGTAGCGGCGGCGCAACTTTTACCGGCGCAGTTACTACTGCTACCAGTGTAATCCTAACTGATACCACGGATGCGGCGAATATCACTTTTACCGGCGCGCTGATTACTCCGACGCTAACTACAGCAGCAGAAGCCTATGATCTGGATCTTTTAGGTAGTGGCACGGTTATAGCGAACGCGGTAACTTTTACTAATACTGGTATTTTGACCATAGGTGATGCAGCAGGCGATACGATTACTTTTACTGCTGGTGTAGATGCTACAGCTCCCAGCGCATTGAATATCGCTGGTACTATTGCCGCCACTACCGGAGCAAGTGCTATTAGTTTAGGTGATAGCAATACTGCGGTTGCCGTAACCGCCAGTGCCAATATTGGTGGCGCAGCTACTGGTTTGATCGATATGGGCGATGCGACTTTAGCTGATGGCGCAACTTTAACGCTGGGTACTGGTATTGCTAATGCGATCAATTTGGATACAGTTACCGGCACAGCAGCAGGCACTACATCTAACTTAACTATTAATACTACCGGAGTAGTCGCCGTGGCTGAAAACGTCGGCGCAACTGATATAGGGACAATCACGATTACTAATTCCGGTGGTATAGTTTTTAGCGGTACAGTTTCCGCGGCTACTCTGGCAATTACTGACACTACCGATGGCACAGCGGTATCATTTCTGGATAATTTAACTGCTAGCGCAGCGATGACAGTAGCGGCTAATGGTTCATACAGAGTTTATATTTATGGCACTACTAATTCTATTGCTGGGACAACTACTTTTGGTAACAGCGGAACTGTTATTATCGGTAATGGCGCCAGCGATAACACTACTTTTACTGATGGCGTTATTGCCACAGCTCCCAGTGCTTTAAGTATTGCTGGTACTATTGCCGCCACTACCGGTGCAAGTGTGATTACTTTAGGCGATTCAGATACCGCAGTTGCAATAACGCATGATGCTAATATTGGCGGCGCAGCTACTGGTACTATTGATATGGGCGATGCGACTTTAGCTGATGGCGTAACTTTGACTGTGGGGACTGGAATTGCTAATGCGATTAATTTGGATACAGTTACCGGCACAGCAGCCGGGACAACTTCGAACTTAACTATTAATACTACCGGAGTAGTTTCGGTTGCGGAAGCTGTTGGCGCAGACGATATCGGAACAATTACGATTACTAATAGCGGCGGAATAACTTTTGCCAGTACAGTTTCCGCGGCTACTTTAACAATTACTGATACCACTGATGCTACAACTTTGTCATTTGTCGATAACTTAACTATTTCTTCAGGTATGACTGCAGCAGCTAATGGCGCTTATCAAATTTTTATCACCGGTGGCACTAATTCTATCGCTGGCACAACCACTTTTAATAACACCGGCCTAGTTATTCTAGGTGATGCTTCTGGTGATAGTATTGCTTTTACTGCTGGCGTTACTGCTATAGCTCCTAGTTCTTTAAGTATTGCTGGGACTATCGCAGCTAATACTGGTGTAAGTACAATAAGCTTAGGCGACGGCAATACACCGGTTTCCGTAACCGCTAGTGCTAATATCGGTGGGGCAGCTACCGGTTTAATCGATATAGGCGATGCTACATTATCTGATGGCGCAACCTTAACTGTAGGCACAGGCATTGCTAATGCGATTAATTTAGATACTGTTACCGGTACAGCAGCAGGCACTACATCTAATTTAACTATTAATACGACCGGAGTAGTAGCAGTAGCCGAAGCAGTTGGAGCAGTAGATATAGGAACAGTAACTATTACCAATAGTGGTGGTATAGTCTTTTCCGACGCAGTTACCGCTACTGTAAGCGTAGTCCTAACTGATACCACTGATGCGGCCAACATAACTTTTACCGGTGCGTTGATTACTCCGACGCTAACTACCGCAGCTCAAGCTTATGATCTCGATCTTTTAGGCAGCGGCACGATTATAACTAATGCAGTAACTTTTGCTAACACGGGTGTTTTAACTTTAGGTGACGCCGCAGCGGATACATTATTATTTAATGGTGGTTTAACCGCATTAGATCCTAGTGGCGTAACGCTTAACGGCCAGATTCGCTCTTCAGCTGATACGATATCAATCGGCGATGCTCTTACTCCGGTAACTCTTGCCGGGACACTATCGATAATCGATACAACTAATAATGGAGCGGGAGGTTCTGAAGCCGGAGCCGGGATTACTGTAAACGGCGCGGTTAGCGGTACAGCTGATAATACTCAGAGCCTGACATTGAATGCTGGCACCGGCGGTGCAATTGCTTTTGGTAGTACGATTGGCGCAACCGCAGCCACACAGCCAGCCACATTAACAGTAACTAACTCTAATGGCGCTACCTTTACCGGAGCAGTTACTACTGACACTAGCGTAGTTTTAACTGACACCACGGATGCGGCGAATATCACTTTTACTGGAGCACTGATTACTCCGACGCTGACTACCGCAGCCCAGGCTTATGATTTGGATCTTTTAGGCAGCGGCACGGTTATAACTAATGATACTAATTTTTTAAATACCGGTATAGTAACTTTAGGCGATAATGCTGGCGATACGCTTACTTTTACCGGTGGTTTAGCGACAATTGGTAATGTTAGTAATCCTTCCGCGACTAATTTAGCCGGTACTATTGCCACTACTAATACCAATATGGATTTAGGTGCTTCCACTGCTACTGCGGCGATAACCTTATCCGCAGGCACGGGCACAATTACTCTGGCCAGCAGTTTAGCCGGCGGAGCAAATGCTTTAACTTTTACCGCCGATGAAATTGATTTCTCCGGCGGGGCGAATTCGATTACTGGCACAAGTACGATATTATTGCAGCCTTCGGCCAATAACACCACTATAGGTATAGGTACTGCTGCCGTAGGCACATTGAATTTAAGTGATGCGGATATTGCGGCTTTGACCAACGGGTTCAGTTTAATTACTATTGGACGCTCAACTGGTACCGCGGCAATTGATATCCGGGCGATTACTTTTCATGATCCGGCAACTATTCAGTCGCCTGATCCCAGCGGGACGATTACCGTTAATGGTATTTTGCGTAATGATAATGGCAGCGGCACGTTAACCCTGGATGCTTCACCGACGACAATTACTTTAAACGCCGATATTATTACGGACCGCGTGGCGATTGTCCTGGCGGATAATGTAATCATCAATGGGGCAGCCAGATCCTTAGATACAACCAATGGCGGTTTGTCTTTAGCTGGCGCTAATATTAGTATTACCGGGGCAACGGATAGCACTGCCGGAGAAGCTAACGGCCTTACGCTAAATGCCGGCTCCGGCGGTAATATTACACTTACCGGTGCGGTGGGCAGCGGGGTAACCCAGGAGCTGGGCGGCGTTACAATTACTCAGGCAAATGATGTAACATTTAGCAGTACAGTAGAGGCTTTATGGTTTGACCAGACTGACAGCCAGGGAACTTTGACCTTTAGCGGCGACGTAACCACTACCGGCTTAACCGGCGGTTATGGGATTGACGTCCGGTCAAAGACTAATATTCATTTAGATAATAACGTAGATTTAAATAGCAATGTTAACCCGATCAGGTTGAGGTCGGATTCTTTTACCTTTGACGCCGGAGCAACCATTACCGGCTCTTCCATAGCTCTGGCTCCGTATACCGCCGGTACAGTTATTGGCGTAGAAGATAATACCAAGGCTTGGAATGTTACCGATGCGATGCTGGATGCGATTGTCGGCCCGGTAATTTTAGGCGATGCTACTTCCGGAGCGTTGACCATTGCTAATGGCGCAGCCGGCGGAAATATTAACTTAACTCAAAATAAAAATTTAACCTTTATTTCCGGTTCAACTGTGAATTTAATCGGCGTCGGAGCCGGGCCGGCAATTACTACTACTGCCGGCGGAACAGTTACGATTACGAATACCGGTGTTCTGACAATTAATGCTGCTGGTGATTTAAACCTTGCCGGTGCTTTCTTGCAGGATGGCGCGGGTGCTGTTTTAACTGCCGGAGATATCACTACTACTTCGGATGCCATAACATTTACTACCGGTACTACGCTTACCGGTTCAATTGCTTTAAGTAATGGCGGCGGAGTAAATACCGGTGATATTTGGTTTAAATCTACTTTAACCGGCACAACCGCCAGCACTGAGAATCTCACGCTTAGCGCCGGAGCAGGGAGCATTAAATTGGATGGCCAGGTGGGAGCGACGCGCCTGGGCGATATTTTAATCAATGACGCCTTGAATTTTACTCCGAGTTCGACTATTAGCGCGAAAACACTAACTCAAACTACCGGCACCGGCACTACGCAACTGGATAATAATGTTGATACTACAGGAAATATCACGCTTAATAACGGGATTATAAATATAGGAGCTGCTGCTAATATAACCAGCACCTCCGGCGATATAGATTTAGAATCTCTTACCGGCTCGATGGATCTTTCCGGTAATATTACTGCTGTTGGAAATAGCGTTACTTTAACTTCCGCGGCTAATATTACTGACCCTACTAGTTCAGCTACCGATATAACTGCCGATGATTTAACGATTACCGCTAATTCCGGCTCAGTGGGTGCCTCGGGAACAAATAATGAATTAGATACTGATGTGGCTACGATTACTGCTTCCGTCGGTAACAATATTTATATTTACCAGAAGCAGGCAGTAGCGCTTCCGTCGGTAGTTGCTACTGCGGGTGTAGTGGATATTAAAGCTGACGGCACAATTACCACTACTACGGTCAGTGCTAATGGCGGATATGCGGTTAATCTTTACGCCACAGCCGGGGATATAGTAGATACTACCGGTGGTTTAATTACCGGGACAGCTACTTCTTCGCTTAAGGCCAGCGGTGTAATCGGAACGACTACTAATCCGGTGGATGTTAATATTACCGGTGATCTTTGGATTTTAGCGGGTGCGCGGCAAAATGAAGTTTCTGCGATATTAAAAGGCACAGTTAATGGTAGCGCGGCTACCCAGCGTGTAGAAATTTTCGAGCCGTCCCCTCCGGGATTGGTTATTTTTAATAATCATCTGATGGGCGGTGGAAATTACGGTTCCGGCAGCGTCAATGGCAGTATCTTAAACCGTGGTTACGGTACTTTTGTCTTGACTATTAATGATATGTATTATATGTTCTATAATAAAGCAATGTATCCTTGGCTGTATAAGACAACTTTGCCGTGGGTATTGAGCCAGGGCGCCATAATTGATTTTGATTTCTTAAAAGAGCCGCCGGCAACGATAGATGTAACGCAGCTTAATATCAGCGCGATTACTCCGCTGCAGGCTGGCTTAGCTGCTCCGTCGGCAAGTGCTTACGCAATTAGTCCAATTAGATAGTTTAATAGAGAGGAGAGCTTGACAGATGAAAAGGCTTAGTTTTTTAGGAATGTGTTTCGGGGTGGTAGTATTGTTTAATCTTAACGCTCTCGCTGAGCAGGCAACCGTAGCTACTAAGCAGCCAGCCGCAGCTAAACAGCAGCAATTTAAACCTAAAGAAATAAAAATTGACCGTAATTATGATGGGATAGTTGAGCGTACAGAAGTTTATGATGATAAAGGCTTAATCCAGCGCGTGGAAGTTGATACTGATGCTGATGGTAAAGTCGATGAATGGGTATATTATGAAAGAGGAGTTGCGGTAAAAGGAGAAAAAGATTTAAATAAAGACGGAAAAGCAGATACCGCAATGATCTATGATGTCAAAGGCGTGGTAATCCGGACAGAAACTGACGCCAATGGCGATACTCGAGTTGATGAGTGGGTATATTATACTAATGGTGTTCCGGTTAAGGCAGAAAAAGATACAAATAATGACGGCAAGGTTGATACTTGGCTAAACTATTAAATTATAGGTAAAAGGGGGGATAATGGTAAAAAAACCATTTTTATTGTTTGTTCTTTTTCTCTTTGTTTTTCTAGCTAGCGGGTGCACTATTGGCAGAGGAATAGAGGGAGTCGGCCAAGGATTTAAAGAAGACATGAAGGTGGCTCAAGAGTGGGATGTCTGGGTAAAAAAGAATCTTTGGTAATTTTAAAATAAATTAGTAATTGATTAATTTCAAGATAAATAGAGTTTCAGCCGGGTTTATCCCGGCTTTCTATTTTTAAAATAGATAAAAATTAAGATAGAACTTGACAAATAAGCTAATTAATAATAATATGCCTTTGATTTGGTTAACCAGGGGACAGAGACGTCCGAAGGAGTTATTCGGCCGTCTTTTTTTTGTCTCTTCTGCATAAAAATTAGGCAAAAATAGATATGAAAATAATCAATAAGAAGATCATTAATGATGTTGGTGGCGTAAGAATTACCCAACTGGATATCGCTTCCAGCGATATCGCCAGTAAGGCGCTGGCCGGCCAATTTGTCATGCTGATGGTTGATGAAAAAGGAGAACGCATCCCTTTAACTTTGGTGCACACGGATAAAATTAAAGGAATTGTAAGTTTGATTTTTCAGGAAGCAGGTTTTACTACTAAAAGTTTAGGCAAGTTAAATTGCGGCGATATGCTTTATTCTCTAGTTGGCCCCTTAGGGCATCCTACTGAAATAAAAAAATATGGCAAAATAATTTTAATCGGTGGTGGCGTAGGGATTGCTGAGATTCTGCCGGTTGCCCGCGCATTAAAAGAGGCAGGTAATCAGATTACTACTATTCTGGGTTCCCGGAATAAAGATTTGCTTATTTTAGAGGCGGAGCTTAAAAGCGCTTCTGATGAGATTTATATCATGACTGATGACGGCTCTTATGGCCGAAAAGGCTTTACTACGGATATGTTAAGGGAGCTTTTGAGTAAAGAAAAATTTGATTTGATTTATGCTGTTGGCCCGATCCCGATGATGAAAAGAGTGGTATCCGTGAGTAAAGAATATAAAACTAAAACATTAGTTTCCCTTAATGCTTTGATGGTTGATGCCACCGGAATGTGCGGCTGTTGCCGGGTAAGTGTTTTTGGCGAGGTAAAATTTAGTTGTATTGATGGCCCGGATTTTGATGGAGCTGGCGTTGATTGGGAAGAGTTGGAAAAAAGAAATAAAGTTTATACCCTGCAGGAGAAGCATATTTGTAATCTTTTTCCGGCGTCTTAAATTATGAAGAAAGAACCTGTAAAAGTTAAAGAAGCGGCCGCTCAAATAAGGGTGGGTAACTTTGAGGAAGTAGTTCAGGGTTACTCTGAAGAAGAAGCTTTATTAGAAGCTTCCCGCTGCCTGCAATGCAAGAATCCGGTTTGTAGCAGCGGATGCCCGGTGGGCATTGATATTAAGAAGTTTATTTATCAGATTACGCAAAAAGATTACCCAGCTGCGTATTTTACGATCCGAGAAAAAAGCAACTTTCCCTCGATCTGCGGAAGAGTCTGCCCGGCGGAATACCAATGCCGCAAAACTTGCATACTTACTAAAAAGGGTTCTCCTTTTGCTTCGGAGCAGGCGATCAATATTCATTTCCTGGAACGTTTTGTAGGGGATTACGGAAAAAATAATAATTTGAGTGTCCCGGCAAAAAAAGATGATAAATTTTCTCAATTTAAGGTAGCGGTGGTAGGTTCCGGGCCGGCAGGATTATGTTGCGCCGGAGAATTAGCCCGCCAAGGAATAAAAGTTGATATTTTTGAAAGCTTGCATAAAACCGGCGGTGTTTTAAGATATGGTATCCCGCCTTTTCGGTTACCCTGGGATGTTTTAGATTTTGAGATAAATTACCTTAAGAAATTAGGAGTTAATTT
>JAQTRA010000077.1 GCA_028712045.1 Candidatus Omnitrophota bacterium
CCTGGATTACGTTAGATTTTAAACCCGTAAGGCTGGCTAATTGATTGATTATGAAGGTATCCGATTTATTCAAAACTGAATCCTTAAACCACTCGGCGCTGGGATACTTTCCGGTTAGCTTTTCATATAAGCAGCTATACTCTTCTTTCCAGGTAGGTATTAACAAAGTTCCGTGAACATCTAAAACTACTAAAACTGGCTTATCCAAAGCAAGCTTCAGAGGATTAATTACCTCAATTGCAGAATTAGATTGCCTATCCAATTTCCAACCCGGAAAAAATGGAAATCCTGCCACTACCGGTGAACCAGCTCTGTGCGTATCCGGATCCTTACTCTTCTGGATAAAATAAAGCGCAGTAGGAATAGTCTCCGTACCCATTTCGATATTGGATAGATGCGTCATCCCCGGGTATTTCTCGGCAGTCACCGCCAACCCTCCTGCCTTTAAAATTCTTTCGATGTCATCTAAAAATTTTGCTGAAACTGAATTCCAGATTAAAGCAACTCCATTTGGCTTAAGCAGTAACGCAAGGCCTCTGGCAAAACGTTTTAATATCCTGCCTTCATAATCATTGTCTTCCCATTCTTCCAGGCTTTCCCGGATTCTGGGAGCAGCCGGATAATATGTCGGCATATTCCAAATAATCCAGTCAAATTTCTTATTAAAAACAGGTGTATTGTCTTCAGAAATAATGTTGTCGTAAATCCTGGCTTCTAATTTAAACCCGGTAATTTTTGCAACCGCTTTAGTATTTGCAACTTCAAAAGGATTAATCCCAGCGGCATAAATCTTTTTATCCGTCTGCTGAGAAACAAACCAGGTATCCAAACCATTACCAGGGCCGACAACTAAAACATCATGGTTCTTTTTGATACCGAGGCGCCGATTTACAGCTAAAATGTATTTCCAATCGTCCATCACATGAGAGCCCGGGTGATAAACAGTCGGGAAAACAGGAAGAATGGCTTGCTTAAGGTATGCAGAGTCTTCGTTCAAAATTTCCCTTCTTTCAACCAGCAAACCGAATTTCTCAGTATAAAACGCTTCAACAAAAGGAAACAAATTATCCCGGGCATCAAGATGGGCATACATATAAGGAGTCCAACGCGGGCGTCTTTCCAGCTTGCCTCTTATCCCAGCTGACTCCGCATAGGCTATTATTTTTAACCGATTCGCTTCCATATCCTGAATAAGCCTATCCCATTTCTTGACAGCTTGCGCATCGCCAAATTTTGGAATTTCGAAATAATATTCACTCAAATCAAAAAAGTGCGGTTTCGGCTTTCCGGATTCCCGTAAGTCCTTTTGAGTTATAACTGGGAAAATAGCAATCAGATAACCCTTATTATTGTATAAAAGTTCAAATTCAGTCGTATCAAAAAGTTCATAAGGAAGGATGCCTAAACCTTCTGGCGCTTTATCTTTATTGGTTAGCCTGGGTACTTTAATTCTACGAATCGTAAGGCCTAAAGGTCCGCTTTTAGTAAAAATCCGCTTGGCCTGTTTAAGATTTAAAACTGATAAAAGCTCCCAAACCGGCATTTTTTTAACTTTTTCGGCAATTGCCTTAGAAATAATCTCAGGAACAAGGTTATCTGGTTCGTTTTTATCCACCGGGGAGCTGGAAGTAAAAGATACTAATAATTCTTCAGCTAAGGATAATTTTTTGCGAATCGAAGCAAGGCTTGTTTCTGTTTCTTCTCTTTGTTTAATTAAAATTGCCTTTAGGCCGGCTGGATTCTGGTTTAAATACTCCATAAAGTAAGCTTCTTGTTGATATTGAATATTAAGTTTAATTTCTAGCTTAGCTTCCCTGGTTTTGAGCCAAGCAATAATTTTCCCTGCTTCATGCACCCCTCTATCAAAATATAAACCAGCTAAGATTTCAATATAGAAATCAGTTATTTGTTCCTTAGTAAAACCTAATTTCTTTAGGTTTCTGGCTGCTTCCTGACGGATATCCAGGCTGGGATCAGCTAATTTCTTAGCTAACCTGGATACTTGAATTGTTTTAAAAGAATTTTGTATTCTTAGCAACGTTTTTACCAGAGCACCAAATTTAATACCTGAAATTACCGGCGAACTGACAGAATTTAGACCTGCCTCCACAATAGTTTCGTCACGCTGAGGATTTAAAACAAGTAATTTGCTCTCTTCGCCAGCGATAGTTGATATTATTGCCTTCTGGGCAAACTGTTTTTCTAGAAAAGTATAAGCGTGGTGAGTAAAATAAATACCTGCCTCTAAATTTTGGATATCGGTTGTATCAGTAAGCAGGTGATTTTTCGAAAGTGCGGTTTCGGCTAAAAGTAAGAAAAATAAAGAAGATGTTTTTAAAAATGTACGGGAATAAAAACAAGAGGTCATTCCCTTACGCGGATACTCTCTACAGATTATATTACGAATTGAATACTTAGAACATCCGGAAGCAAAAACCAGCTCACCGGCTAATGAATAATCGAAAACCGCCCGCATGGCCCAGCAGGGAAAAGTTTTATCAAAATCATGCAGCGGAGGATTAAAATTACTTTTCTTAGTAAGATAATACGCCAAGACTATATCTTTTCTGGCAATTGGGCAATTCTGGCTATATTCTTTCCTCAAAAATCTTCCTATCTTAGGATAATAGCTGAATTTAAATTTGCCGGATATATCCTGCTCAAGAAAACAACAAAAACTATCCACACAATATTGTGTTCTATTTAATATCTTCCCGCTAAACCCTAAATTTATTAAACTCTCTTCCTGCAAATATTCGCTCGGAGTATTGCTAACCGGTGAGCTGGAATTTAAAACAGAAACTTTTTCAGTTTTTAATTCTAACCATAATTTTTCAAAAAATTTAATCATTTTCTGATCATTTTCCTGGTTAGAGCCGTAAAACAACCTGTACCTCTGCCTTTCCATCAGGCGCTTACCTCCCTGGCTCTTAAAATAACGCAGTTCATTTTGGTAAGTCTCCTGTTCTAAGCCAGAAGCAAGGTATTCGTCAATATTATTAAAAGTCATTTTCCGGGGGTCAAATGTACCTTTTTGATGTTGAAGATAATGAGTAAGCTCATTAGCTAAAAGCAAATCCAGGTCCTTATCCTCGCGCCGGCTTTGAGAAATTAACATTACATAATCAGTATTTCCAAATAATATTTCAACCGATAAAAGGTCAGGAATTCTTTTAATGGCTTTAGAAGAAAGCAATGTATCTGTTTCGGAAGCAGCGGCATCTAATTTTAATAAAACTAAAGACATCAAACCAGCGTTATAATTAAAGGTTGCCTGATTTAAAACTTCAAAGTAATCATCGCAAATAACCAGCGTGCGTATTTTCTTATCTTTTAACCCCAAAAACTCAAATACTTTTGGATAGGCATTACTTAAGTCTTCTTCTTTAAGAATATGTTTTTTAAATTCTGACATATCCAGAGTGCCGTCTGAAATTTTTTCCGCCACTAAGATAGAACTCAAAAAGATTAGAATTTTTAAGAAACTTCTACGGCTAAATTTAAAATTTTCAACATTTTGCAAAAGTTTAACGAAGGTATTAACCGGCGAGCTGGATAAAAAGCTGCTTTTAGCTTTATCGGCCGGGATAATAAAGACACTCATATCGCCATAATAATAAGCTTCGGGCAAATCCTGTATCGTTTGGATTACATTTGTTCTTTTAAGAATTTCCATATCCTTAGGATCTATATCAATATTTGCTTCTCTTAATTCTTTAAGGTTAAACCTACGGCCGCCTTTTTGACGCAAAAGCCAGGCAATCGCCTGAAGTAATTCACTAAAGCTTTTTTTGTAGGAAATGCGGGAAATAAAATCAACATACTCATTTTTTTCAATCATCGTTAATTTACTAATAAAATCCATATAGGTTAAACAATTCTTACCATGAAGATTAGACCCCCCTCTGGTAAAAGCGTTATTCATGTCATTAGCCGCCGCAGCCAGTAAAGATTTCAGGTTCAAAAGTTTATCTTGAAGGCCTAACCCCCCAATCCAGTTTAATTCCGCATTGATCAGCATCTCTTCAATTTTAAGTAATTTTATGCTTGCCCTAAGGTCAAAAGCCCGGGCAATATATTTATTCACCGGGAACCTATCCTCTTGCATATTGATTAAATTACTCTTTTCAAAAAAGATACTTAAAAGTTGCTCTGCGCGTTGATATTCACTCTTACTGACTAGACCCTGAATGATAAAAATATAGGATAAAAATTCCCAATTAAAGGTCACATTCGCACGTAAAATTTTATCGTATTGAGAAAATTCTGCTATGGTCAGATTAAGCTCGGTAGCCAGGTCAAATCCTTGGAAATACAATCTACCGGACTGGATAAAAACATCCAAATAAGCTGCTTTTTCAAAAAGATAAACTGCCCTATCCCGAGTTGTCTGTGACAATCTAATAGCCGAATCTAAATCTTTCAATCCTGCACCAAAATTACCTAGCTTAAGATGAAAAAATGACCTTAAATAATAGCCTGCCGGGCAAAAGTCAATCTTTCTAATAATTTCATCTGTTTTCTGGAAAGCTAAATCAAATATATCTTTACTCATATTGGCTACTTCAAAATAACAAGTGAAAGAATTCATATCCTGAGGATCCCACAGAATTAATTCCTCAAGGTATCCTAAGGCCATGGGATAATCACCTTTTTCATAGGCTAAATTAGCAGCATGATACAATTTTTTACTATAATCATTTACATACCTTACCGGTGAACTTACACTAAAAGAAATATTTTCCTCTAACTGGGCATCTTCCTCTTTTGATTCAACTTCTAGCGTTT
>JAQTRA010000078.1 GCA_028712045.1 Candidatus Omnitrophota bacterium
AGCAATGATTACGCTTCTAGAAAAATACTCGGCTTTATTGGTTATAACAGAAATAATTTCGTTGGTTTTCTTAAGTTCCAGAACCTCTTCATTTTCTTTAAGCGCAGTAGCATATTTACGCATATGTTCTTCAAATTTGCCGGCTAATTCCGGGCCGGTAATAAACTGATACCCGGTGTAATTTTCAATATCACCGCTCCAGGCAGCCTGGCCGCCAATATCTAAACTAATTACCAAAAAATTTAGTTTTTTTCTGGCGGCGTATACGCTGGCAGTTATCCCGGCCGGCCCCGCCCCCACAATAATCAAATCGTAAATTAGCATATTGATTAGTATTTATTTAGCGGGTGGCGAGACTTGATTTGAGCCGCGGTGTGCGGCGAAAACAAGTCTCGACAGGACCCGCGAAACTATATTCCCAGCGATTGCTTAATTTTCTCTTTATCAAAACCGACAATAATCTCGCCATCAATATCTAATACCGGCACACCCATCTGGCCGGTTTTTTTCATCATTTCATCAGCCGCCACCTGATCCGCAGAAACATCGATACTTTGAAAATCTATATGGTTATCTTTTAAAAACTGCTTGGCCCGGATACACCAGGGGCAGGTCGGGGTAGAATAAACTTTAATACTTTTAGCCATGTATACCTCCCTTTCTTAAATGATACGGAGCCAGATCAATTATTTCTTCTACTTCAATAATAATAAGATGTTTTGGTTTGGGCAGGCTGGCTTCGGGATGATGATTATGAGATTGGTCTTGAGCTAGGTTCCTCAGGAGCCTTTGGGTTAAGCGCGAGGTAATATTATCTTCCCAGGATTTGATGATCTCCTGGCTGATATGGTCATCCGGCAGGATCTTAGCTTTGCCTTTAAGGCAAAACCCGGCGAATTTATGTTCATCAACAGCGCTGATACTTACTTGAGGATTGCGCTTGATATTCTCCCCGGTTATGCCGCTATAAACATCAATCAAATAAACTTCACCCAGAGGGTTCATCTTAACTATATTCTTGCACGAACTATGGGGAAAACCGTTTTTGTCGACAGAAGAAACAATCACGAAACTTTGAGCAGCTAAAAAATCAATAACTTGCGACGGAATCTGTTGCATATTATTTTATCCTATTTCAGGAGTTTAGCAAAATTACTTCCAAATTCAAAACAGCTTTTTAATTCATTTTTATCCGGAACATATTTACAGGATACCCCGGCAAGCTGGCTTAAATCCACTGTGCTATCTTTAAGCATCTGTGACATCTCTTTAACTGCTCCGCCGCCCCAGCCATAAGAGCCAAAAAAACTCACCTTCCGGCCCTTAGCCCTTAAGCCTTTGACTATCTCTAAAAATGCAGCAATATTCGGGAGCATATCATTATCATGCGTGGAAGATCCAAATAAAAATCCTTTAGCGGTTAGCATCTGTGTAATTATCTCAGTCCGGTCGCTTTCCGCTACATTATAAAGCTTAACCTCTACTTGCGAAGCAATAAGGCCCTCGGCAATTTTGCTCGCCATCTGAGCAGTAGCGCCCCACATGGTTTCGTAAACAATAACTACCTTATTTTTAGTTTCTCCTTTGGCCCAAGATACATAAGAGTTGATTATCTTGCCCGGATCTTTACGCCAGATAATCCCATGGCTGGGAGCAATGATTTTAATCGGAATATTTAAATTTTTGACCTCTTCGATCTTTTTTAAAATTACTGACCCTAAAGGCCAAAGGATATTAGCGTAATATTTTTCTGCCTCTTCCATCAAGCTGCATTGATCAACCTGGTCATCAAACCTTTCGCTGGCTGCCAGATGCTGGCCAAAAGCATCATTTGGCATCAGCAGGGCATCATTAGCGCAATAGGTAAACATGCTATCCGGCCAATGGATCATCGGCGCTTCAATAAAACTAAGTGTGCGCTTGCCTAATTTTAGTGTATCGTTAGTTTTAACCACCTGAAAATCCCAATCCTGATAATAATGCTTATACAGGCCTTCCTTGCATTTCGCTGTGCCTAAAATCTTGGCCTTCGGGCAAAGCGGCATCAGGCTCGGTAAAGCTCCGGAGTGGTCGGTTTCAACGTGGTTCGCAATAATATAATCTATTTTTTCCAGAGGGATAATTTCCCTGATATTATCAATTAATTCTTGGGCAAATGGCCCGTAAACAGTATCAATAAGTGCGACCTTCTCATCAATAATAAGGTAAGCATTATAAGAAGATCCTCTGGCCGTAGTATAGGTGTGCCCGTGAAAATTACGCACATTCCAATCCACTACGCCAACGGAATATATCCCCGGTAATATTTCTCTAGCCGCCATAATACTCTCTCCCCCTTAATAACCCTGAAAGTTTTCTGTAATTATTTTCTCTGCGGGTAAATTTAAATCTTCCGCTAATATTTTGCGCATTGCCTCCACCATTTGAGGCGGGCCGCAAAGATAAAATTTCCTTTGCTGATAATCCGGAATTTCGTTTTTTATAACCGCGCTATTGATCTGCCCCAGAGTACACTTAAAACCAGTTTGGGTTTCACACAATACATGCGCTACCTTTAGCAGCGGATACTCCTTCGCCATAACCTCAAAATCATCTTTAAAAACAATATCGCCTATAGTGCGGTTAGAATAAATCAATACACTATCTATTCCCAGATGTTTATCTACGATATATTTAGAAATACTCCTGATCGGAGTTATGCCTATACCGCCGGATAAAAAAGCGATCTTAGGGGCACTCTCATCTAAAACAAATTTCCCGAAAGGATACTGGATAACTACCTGATCTCCTGCTTTTAAGTCATTCAGCCTTTTAGAAAAATCACTCTGAGTTATTTTCTTGGTAAACTCAAGATAACCTTTTTCAGTAGGAGAATTAGATATCGAAAGATATCTTTTTAGCTTGGGATCGTTATTTAGCGTTGCCAGAAGGAATTGCCCGGCTTTAAAATCCGATACTTTTCCAACATCCAAGCGAAAACTCTTAACATTATAATTACGCTGAATAACTTCTTTAATTTTAGCCTTGATTTCCGCGGGCATATGTTTTAAACCTTAAGCAGGCCCTGAAGCGAGTTAAAAACCTCTTCAAAGTTAACCGAATGGGTAATTTCACTAACCAATTGGATATACCGGATACGCTGGTTTTGATCAATAATTATTGTGCCCCGGGCCAAAAGGTTTAATTCTTTAATCAGAAAACCGTAATTCAGGCCAAATGAGGAAAATCTGTAGTCGGAAAGCACAACTTCATTCTTGATTTCATTTAACGAACAGAATCTTGCCTGGGCAAACGGCAAATCTTTGCTTACTCCGATAACCACTATATCCGGGCTAAGCCCGGCAGCTTTTTTATTAAACTCCTTAACCTGCAGATCGCATACCGGCGTATCCAAAGAAGGGAAAAAATTAACCACTTTGATCTTTCCGTAAAAATCTGAAAGTTTAACCTCTTTTAAATCTTGAGAGATTAACTTAAAATCAAAAGCGCGCTGGCCAATTTTAGCTTGTTTACCAATTAAAGTCAGAGGCGCACCTTTAAACGTAATCATCCTGGCCATCCTAGGCTCTCCTTTAAACTTAAACTATCTTTTCAAATTGATCTTTACCTACGCCGCATTCCGGGCAAACCCAGGTATCCGGCAAATCTTCAAAACTGGTCCCCGGAGCAATTCCATTCTCCGGGTCACCCACATTCGGATAGTAGATATAACCGCAAACTAAACATTTATATTTACTCATCTTATTTATCCTTTCCAGGCATTTGCTCCGGATGCATTCCCGGCATTCCTGACATTCCCGGCATTCCCTGAGCATTCTGCATCATCATCTTTTTCTGCATCATACATTTCTTGTTGCTACTCTTAGCTAACCCATAAACTCCGCTTAAAATAATCGTAGCCACCGCCAACCAAAGAAGAGCCGCCGAAACCATCCCGAAAATCTTTAAAGCTTTGGTCTGGGCTTTACCAATGGCTAACAACACAAAAAAACTTAAAACCATAAGCAGGGAAATCGGCACAACTGCTATTACTGATGAGATCCTGGACATACCACACATATTTACCTCCTCTTTTAAATTATACCTTTTATTCTACTTTAATTTCTTTTTCACTTTTCCAGATACCATGAATACTGCAATAAGCTGTGGCCATAATCAGGCCGCTTTTTTCAGTTTTAAAAGATGTGGTTACTTTTGGCTCAGAAAATATTGTGCTGGTATTCGGCCCCTGAACAGATTCGCCATGCGTATTAAATTCAAAACGCGCCACCTGATAAGGGAACTTTTCGCCAGTTGCCAAAAAATATACCTCAATTGACTTAATATGATGCTCAGTAGTGTTCGGATGGGCTATCTGCTTACCCACGCTTACTTCTAACTTTAAAACCTCGCCCTTTTTTATTGCCTCCGGAGCATCAATAACCGGAACATGTTTTTCAGTTTTCCAATCCGCGCTCTGTAATAAATCTTTTAAATCCGCCATTGTTCTCCCTCCTGGTTCTAGGTTTTTAATATTTTCTTTAAATCCTCATCTGGCGTGCTGATTAATCTTAAGTCGAATTTATCTTGCAGAACAGCAAAAACATTTTTGGATAGAAAAGCCGGAGGTGTTGGCCCGATATACATTCCCTTAAGATTAAGATACAGCAAAGTCAGCAGGATGGCAACTGCTTTTTGCTCAAACCAAGATAGCACTAAAGTTAAAGGTAATTCGTTTACCGTACAGTTAAACGCCTTAGCTAAAGCTACCGCTACCGTAACCGCAGAATAAGCATTATTACATTGG
>JAQTRA010000079.1 GCA_028712045.1 Candidatus Omnitrophota bacterium
AAACCAGCTTCCACTCTTCGTTAGTATAATCACCCTCGACAAAACTGCCGATATGCGGAAAACAGTTATAGGCTAATTGCTGCGGCATGCCTTTGTGTGATGCGCTAACATGCACACTATTGAAACCGCCCTGGGCAATTAAACTAGTTTCTTCATTTAATTGTTCAACCGCGCTTTTTCCCGCTCCACTAGAAGCCTGCAAAGTAGTAACAATAATTCTTTTTATGCCGACTTTCTTATGAATTGGATTTAAAGCAACCACCATCTGAATAGTTGAACAATTAGGATTAGCAATTATTCCCTTGTGTTTTTTAACATCCTGGCCATTTACTTCCGGAACAACTAAAGGTACATCTGCATTCATGCGGAAATCAGCGCCATTATCAATAACTACCGCGCCTCTTTTTACTGCTTCAGCAGCATAAGTTACCGCTGCTCCTTTTTCTCCTTCAGTGCCTGCAAACAAAGCAATATCAATTCCGTTAAAACCATCAGGCGTAATCGGCTCAACCGCGTAGATATCCCCGTCAACATTAATATCGCGGGCTGAACGGGCAAAAACTTTTAAATTATTAATCGGAAATTTACGCTGCTTTAAAACCCGCAACATCTCCACCCCGACTACTCCTGCACCGATCACTGCTACATTATACTTTTTCATTCTTACACTCCTCTATTAAAATATTTATATTAGCGGGTGACTGTCGAGACGGAGCCCTTGCCGCGCGCAACGTAAGTGAGCACGGCGAGGTGGCTCGGCAGGCAGGACCCGCTAAGCTTATAAATTTTTAACTACCAGATCCCCAATTTCAGTAGTCGAATATCCCATTTTGCCGGCTGCCAAAGATTTAATTTTTTTACTTACTAATCCAATCACCGCATCTTCAATAGCCTTGCTTGCTTTCACCTCTCCTAAACTCTCAAGCATCATGCTGACTGCGCAAATTGCCGCTAACGGATTAATCACATTTTTACCGGTATATTTGGGAGCGCTTCCGCCAATAGGTTCAAACATAGATACACCACTAGGATTAATATTTCCTCCGGCAGCAATACCCATACCACCCTGGATCATCGCTCCTAAATCCGTAATAATATCGCCGAATATATTATCAGTAACAATTACGTCAAACCATTCCGGATTTTTCACAAACCACATCGTCGTAGCATCCACGTGAGCATAATCAGTAGTTACATCCGGATATTCGCGAGCAACTTCATTAAATGTGCGTTGCCAAAGATCCCAGGCATAGGTCAAAACATTAGTTTTACCGCAAAGAGTAAGCTTCTTTCTCTTATTACGCTTACGCGTGTATTCAAATGCATAACGGATACAACGTTCCACTCCCTTTCGCGTATTATAAGAAATCTGAATCGCTACCTCTTCTTTAGTGCCCTTGTCTTTAAATTCACCCATACCTTTATACAGGCCTTCGGAATTCTCGCGCACTACCACAAAATCAATATCTTTAGGCGCTTTGTCCTTCAGCGGACAAAAATCTGAGTTATAAAGCTTAACCGGGCGTAAATTAATATACTGATCAAGAGCAAACCTTAATTTTAACAATACCCCGGTTTCAATAATACCCGGCTTAACTTCCGGATCCCCTACCGCGCCAAGATAGATCGCCGAATATTTTTTTAATTCAGCCACATCCTGATCATCCACAAGTTTACCCGTCTTTAAATATCTTTGGCCGCTAAAATCAAAACTTTTAGTTTCGTATTCAAACCCAAATTTCTTTGCCGCCGCCGCCAGGACTTTCAAACCTTCATTAACTACTTCCGGGCCGGTGCCATCACCAGGTATTACTGCGATTTTGTACATTTTTTCACCCAATTAATTAGGCCTCCACTCTGGACGATCTCCTGCAGAAACTCCGGAAAAGCCTGTGTTTTATAATTTTGATTCTGCGTGATATTCTTAATTATTCCGGTGCTTAAATCTATCTCAATAATATCTCCCTGATTAATCTTATCCACATCAGCCGATTCTAAAAACGGCAGGCCGATATTTATCGCGTTTCTAAAAAATATGGCCGCGAAACTTTTAGCAATTACCGCGGAAATCCCGCAGCCTTTAATCGCTAAAGGCGCATGTTCCCGGCTTGATCCGCAACCAAAATTATTACCCGCGATAATTATATCTCCCGGGCTGACTGCCTGAGCAAAATCCGGGCTGATCGTTTCCATGCAATGGCTGCCCAATTCTCCGGCATCAGTAGAAACTAAATACTTGGCTGCGATAATATCGTCAGTATTTATATCGTCAGCAAATTTATGTACTTTGCCTTTAATGATCATTTAATTTTCCCCGGATGCGTGATTTTACCCGTTATCGCCGAAGCCGCGGCCACTGCCGGATTAGATAGATACACAAATGATTGCGGGCTGCCCATTCTTCCCAGAAAATTCCGGTTAGTCGTAGCAATTGCCACTTCACCTTCAGCTAAAATACCCATATGCCCGCCTAAACACGGGCCGCAAGTTGGTGTTGAGAAAACCCCGCCTGCTTTAACAAAAATCTCAGCTAATCCTTCTTTTACTGCCTGCAAATAAATCTTCTGCGTTGCCGGGAAAATAATCAATTTAACTCCACTGGCAGCTTTCTTGCCTTTTAAAAGTTTCGCGGCAATACGTAAATCAGAGATTCGGCCATTAGTGCAGGAGCCGATAACCACCTGATCAACCTTAACATCTTTTAAACTGCTCACCGGTTTAACATTGCTGGGTAGATGCGGGCAAGCCACCAATGGCTCAAGCGAACTTAGATCCCACTCAAATGTTTTTTCATAAACTGCATCCGGATCAGATTGATAAAATTTAGATTTTCGTTTAAAACCTGCCACAAATTTTTTAGTAATCGCATCCGGGGCAATCAATCCTGCCCGGGCTCCGGCCTCAATCGCCATATTGCAAATCGAAAAACGGTCATCCATCCCCAATTTTTCGATTACCGGCCCGCAAAATTCCATTACTTTATATAATGCCCCATCAACACCGATTTTTCCGATCGTAAAAAGAATTAGATCCTTACCACCCACCCATTTATTCAGCTTACCTTTAAAAATAAATTTCAAGCTTGCCGGAACTTTTAACCAACATTTACCGTCAATATATGCGCGCGCCAGATCCGTAGAACCCATCCCGGTGGCATAAGCACCCAAAGCACCATAAGTACAGGTATGAGAATCGGCGCCAATAACTAAATCTCCGGGTAAAACAATCCCTTTTTCCGGTAAAAGCGCGTGCTCAATACCCATCTGCCCGATTTCAAAATAATTCTTAATCCCCTGCTCTTTGGCAAAATCCGCCAGGATCTTACATTGATTGGCGCTCTTTAAATCTTTAGCCGGAGCAAAATGATCCGGGACTAATACAATTTTATTCTTATTAAATACCTGCTTAAAACCGGATTTCTTAAATTCCGATATTGCCAAAGGCGCAGTGATATCATTAGCCAAAGCCACATCAACATCAGCCTGGATAAATTCACCCGGATTAATGGCCTTGCAGGCGCAATGTTTTAATAATATCTTTTCGGCAATTGTATAACCCATGGTTTATTTTAAATTAAACGAACTTTTTGACAATTAACGAGGCATTGTGTCCACCAAACCCTAAAGAATTGGACATGCAGGCAGATACATTCGCTTTACGCGCTGTATTGGGTACATAATCCAGGTCGCAATCCGGATCAGGATGCTCATAATTAATGGTAGGAGGAACAACTCCATCTCTAATTACTAAACAACAAGTTACAAACTCAACTCCGCCGGCAGCGCCTAAAAGATGGCCGGTCATGGATTTAATTGAAGAAACCATTACTTTTTTGATGCTGTCGCCAAAAGCTTTTTTCATCGACAAAGTCTCGATTTTATCATTAAGTTTAGTGGATGTGCCATGCGCATTAATATACTCGATCCCAGAAGGATTCATCTGCGCGTCTTTCATCGCCACGATCATTGCCTGCGCAGCACCCCGGCCATCAGGATCTGGCGCAGTTATATGATAAGCATCGCAAGTCATGCCAAAGCCGACGATCTCGGCAATAATATGCGCGTTTCTTTTTTGAGCATGCTCTAAACTTTCTAAAATCACTAACCCGCATCCTTCGGCCATGACAAAACCATTACGTTCGCGATCGAACGGACGGCTGGCTTTTTGCGGATTATCATTACTGGTTGAGAGTGCTTTTAAAGCGCAGAACCCGCCCACAGATGTAGGCACGATACAGCTTTCTGTTCCTCCGGTAACCATAACATCAGCATCACCGTAAAGAATAGTCCGATAGGCTTCGCCGATTGCATGTGATCCGGATGCGCAAGCAGTAGCCACGCAGGAATTAGGCCCTCTGAGCCCATGTTTAATCGCCACCAGGCCACTGGCCTCATTAACAATTAACATCGGGATAAGAAACGGCGATAATCTTGAAGGCCCTTTACTCAGAAAAATTTTATGCTCTTCTTCAATAGTATGCAAACTGCCGATACCGGAACCGACAATTACGCCAATACGGTCCCTATCTTCTGCATTTAAATCTAATCCGGAAGATTCTATTGCTTGTTTAGCCGCGGCTACAGCAAATTGCACAAACTTTGCTGTTCTTTTAACATCTTTCAGGGAGATCCCATATTGGGTGGGGTCAAAATTTTTTACTTCTGCGGCAATTCGCGAATCAAAAGCGGTAACATCAAAACTAGTAATCGGGCCGACTCCGCTTTTGCCTTCTTTTAAAGAGTTCCAAAAGCTGGCGATATCATTGCCCAC
>JAQTRA010000080.1 GCA_028712045.1 Candidatus Omnitrophota bacterium
GGTGAAGCGGATTAACGATAAAACCGGGATGGCGAGGATGTTTGAGTGGTTTTTGTTAGAACAAAAACCACGAGTTCCGCAGCCACCGGAATGCGAAAGATCATTGGCGTTAAAAAATCGACCTGAGCGAGAAAACTAGCAGAGACATTTATAGATATGGTATGGTGACTTGGCAGGCAGGACCCGTCCAACTCTGATTTTTCTTGCAATCATCCTGTCTTTATGATAATTTAAATAATCTCCAAATCTTATTAACCCTTCTAAATTAAGGATTAAAATTATGAGCGTTCATCATTTCACTGATGCTAATTTTAAGAAAGAAGTTATCGAATCGGATTTGCCGGTTTTAGTTGATTTTTGGGCTTCCTGGTGCGGGCCATGCAAGATGATCGCTCCGCATATTGAGGAGTTGGCGAAGGAATATGTGGGCAAGATGAAGATTGGCAAGGTGGATGTCGATTCTAACTCTAAAATAGCTACTTCCTATGCGGTAATGTCTATTCCCACGATTATATTTTTAAAAAAAGGGAAGGTTATGAACCAGCTAGTCGGAGCGATCAGCAAGGTTGAATTGAAACGAAAGATTGAAGAGAACCTTTAATGCGTAAGATTTTTATTGCCGCAACTAAGCAAAACGACGGTAAAACCACAGTTTCATTAGGTTTAATCAGAAATTTTCAACAAAAGTTCGGCAAGGTAGGTTTTATAAAACCTATTGGCCAGCGATACCTCGAAGAAGAAGGATTAAAGATTGATGAAGATTCTATCCTGATCGAGGAGGTTTGCGGGATAAAAAGCGGGCTTAAGGATATGAGCCCAATCGCAGTGGAAAAAGGTTTTACCGAAAGATATATTGCCAAGCCGGATAAGAAAAGTATTTCGGAAAAAATTCAGGCTTCTTTCCGCAGGATTGCTAAGAATCAAGAGTTAGTGGTTATCGAAGGCACGGGCCATGCCGGAGTAGGTTCAGTTTTTGACCATTCTAATGCCAGCGTCGCCAGGCTTTTAGGGTCTAAAGTAATTATTATTTCTTCCGGTGGAGTCGGCCGGCCGATTGATGAAATAATATTAAACAAAGCGCTTTTTGAGAAAGAAGGAGTTAAGGTTTTAGGTGTAATCATAAATAAGGTATTACCGGCTAAATTTGACAAAATCAGCAATCTGGTAAAAAAAGGCCTGGAGAGAAAAGGTATCGATGTCCTAGGAGTACTTCCTTATGATCCGATGCTCGCCCGGCCGACGATTGAACAAATTTTAGAAGAAACAGATTTTCAGGTTCTTTGCGGAAAAGAGTATCTGGAGCGTTCTGTAGCCAAGGTAATTGTGGCGGCGATGGAGCCGCGCGACGCTGTGCGTTATATCATTGAAGATAGCCTGATGATTACTCCCGGAGACCGGGAGGATATGATCATGAGCGCCCTAAGTTGTTTTTCCGATTCAGCTAAAGAGAAATTGAAAATCTGCGGAATAGTTTTAACTTGTGGAATTACTCCGGAACAGCCGATCATGAATCTTTTAGCTAAAGCTCAAATCCCGGTTTTATTAGCTAAAGCTGATACCTATGATGTGGCTAATTGCATCCATGATATCACCGTAAAAATCCGGCCCTGTGATAAAGAAAAGATTGATCTAGTAGTTAAATTAATCAACGAAAACGTAAATTTTAAGAAAATTTTGAAAGGAATTTAAAATGAGCACGATAGAAAATATCCGCAAGCTTGCCCGAAAGAATATTAAAACAATCATCCTGCCGGAGTATGATGATCAACGCGTAATTGAGGCAGCGCATATTATCGAGCAGGAAGGATTAGCTAAGGCTTTAGTCTTAACCCCGGAAAAAATTGACCGCGGCGAAAAAGATAGATATATTGAGGAGTATTATAAGCTTTATGCGTCTAAAGATATTGATTTGGATAAAGTAAAGAAACTTTTTTCGGATACTCTTTATTATGCCGCGATGATGACTCATGAGGGCAAAGCGGATGGTTTAGTTGCCGGGGCCAGCCATACTACGGCAGATACCGCCCGGGCCTGTATTCGTTGCATTGGCTCTGAGGAGCGTTTTAATATTACTTCAAGTTGTTTTATCATGTCAGTGCCAAATTGTATCTATGGTGATAAAGGAACGTTTATTTTTGCTGATTGCGGAGTTATCCCGGATCCAAATGCCAGGCAACTAGCTTGTATCGCGCAAGCTTGTGCGGAATTAGCCAGCAAAGTATTAAGCCTTACCCCGCGCATTGCGTTTTTAAGCTATTCAACGAAAGGCTCGGCTAAAACTAAATCCGCCGAAAAAATTGCTGAAGCCCTGGCTCAACTAAAAGTGCAAGCCCCATCAATATTAGCCGATGGTGAGATGCAGGGTGACGCAGCGCTGGTGCCGGAAGTTGCTAAAACCAAATGTCCGGATAGCCCGATAAAAGGCCAGGCAAATGTGCTGATTTTTCCGAATTTAGAGGCAGGTAATATTGCCTATAAGCTGGTGCAACGTTTATCCGGAGCCAGGGCGCTGGGCCCGTTATTTTTAGGTTTAAATAAACCGGCCAGTGATTTATCCCGCGGATGTTTTGTTGAAGATATCGTGGATTGCGTAGCCGTAACCGCAATCAGGGCTCAATAATGAAAATATTAGTAATTAACAGCGGAAGTTCTTCAATTAAATATAAACTTTTTCAGATGCCTCAGGAAAGTTTATTAACTAAAGGCGTACTTGAGCATATCGGTGAAAAGGGCGCAGAAATTCCTAATCACCATGTTGGCTTAAAAACAATATTGGCCAAAGTTAATTCAGTGCAAGCAGTAGGCCATCGCGTAGTGCATGGGGGCGAGAAATTTAATAAACCAGTAGTGGTTAACCAGGCCGTAATTAAAGGGATCAAGAAATGTTGTGATATTGCGCCTTTGCATAACCCGGCAAATTTAGCCGGAATTATGGCTTGCCAGAAACTTCTTCCCGGTATAAAGCAGGTTGCAGTTTTTGATACAGCTTTTCACCAAAGTATCCCGCCCCGGGCTTTTATTTATGGCCTGCCTTATAATTATTATAAAAACCTAAAAATAAGAAAATATGGATTTCATGGAACCAGCCACCATTATGTTGCGGAAGAGGCCAGTCGGATTCTTAAGAAACCGCTTAATAAGTTAAAACTAATCACCTGTCATTTAGGCAATGGTTGTAGTATTACGGCTATAGACAAAGGAAAATCTATTGATACGAGTATGGGTTTTACTCCGCTGGAGGGTTTGGTAATGGGGACACGTTGCGGCGATGTTGACCCGGCTTTAATTACCCATATTATGCATGAATTAAAATTAGATACGAAACAAATGGATTTAATTTTAAATAAAGAGAGCGGCTTAAAAGGAATTTCAGGGTTAAGTAATGATATGCGTATTTTAGAGGTAAAAGCAAATGCCGGCAATAATCGGGCTGGCTTAGCCATAGATATTTTTGTTTACCGGATCCGGAAATATATTGGCGCGTATTTAATGGCTCTCGGAGGATTAGACGCCTTGATCTTTACTGCCGGAATTGGAGAGCATCAGGCGAGTATAAGAAATAAAATTTGCAAAAAGCTATTTTTTTGTTTAGGTAAACCTCCGCAGATTATGGTTATACCGACGAATGAAGAGCTGATGATTGCGCGGCAGGCATATAAATTAATTAGAGGAGAGTGATATGTTAAGAACAATGTTGAAATCTAAGATTCACCGAGCCACGGTAACTGACGCAAACCTTTATTATGAAGGCAGCATTACTATTGATTCTTTGCTTATTAAAGCTGCGAATATATTAGAATTTGAAAAGGTTGAGGTGCTTAACCTTAACAACGGCCAGCGTATTGAAACTTATGTGATTAAGGGTAAACCCGGCAGCGGCGTAATTTGCCTGAATGGCCCGGCAGCCCGGGGTGCTTGCCCGGGAGATCAAGTAATCATTGTTTCCTATGTTTCACTGGTTGATCAAGAAGCGAAGAAGATTAAACCTAAAGTGGTTAAAGTAGATGCTCGAAACCAGCTTAAAGATTAAATTATTCGGCGACCCGGTTTTAAGAAGGAAAGCTAAGCCTGTCTTAAAAGTAAACGCAGAACACCGGGATATTTTAAACCTGATGGCTAAATCTATGTATGAAGATTCAGGTATAGGTTTAGCTGCTCCTCAGGTGGGTGTTAGCGCGCAGTTAATCGTTGTGGATATTGGCGATGGGCTGCATAAATTAGTAAATCCCCGGATTATTAAAAGGCAAGGTAAACAGGTTATGCAGGAAGGTTGTTTAAGTGTTCCCGGCGTTTGTATCAAAGTTAAGCGGGCAAAGAATATCTGGGTTGAAGCTTTAAATGAGTTTAGCCAGCCAATTAAAATTACCGCTAAAGACCTTTTTGCTTGTGTATTGCAACATGAAATAGACCATTTAAAAGGTAAGATGATCATTGATTATGCTTCTTTTTTAGAAAAACTACGGATTAAGAAAAGGTTAGCAAAATTAAAAGAAAAAGCTAAAACTTGTAAATTGCAACTTTAGCCAGGAGCATTTTAGAAATGCATGATTTAATTATCGTCGGAGCCGGGCCAGCCGGCCTAACCGCAGCGCTTTACGCGGGTCGTAGTCGTTTGGATACGCTTCTGATTGAAAAGATGGCTCCCGGAGGCAGACTTTTGATGAGCGAAACCATCGAGAATTATCCTGGTTTTCCGGGAGGGGTTTCGACGTCTGAGCTAATGGAGCGGATGGTTAGACAAACTAAA
>JAQTRA010000081.1 GCA_028712045.1 Candidatus Omnitrophota bacterium
GGCCTATCACAAAGTTGTCCCATTGAGAAAGATTGCCCAAACTGAAAAAGCAGATGTAGTCGGCCCGATCTGCGAAAGCGGTGATTTCCTGGCTAAGGCAAGAATGATTGCCAAGGTTAAAGTGGGTGATTATCTGGCGGTAATGAGCGCCGGAGCATATGGTTTTAGTATGTCTAGTAATTACAACTCCCGTTTAAGGGCAGCTGAGGTTATGGTGGCTAATAATAAAGTTTTTGTAATCAGAAAAAGAGAAGAAGTCCGGGATTTAATGCGAAATGAAATTATCCCAAGTAGTTTTACTAAGTGCTAAAAATGAAAAAGATCAGCTTTACTAAAATGGTTGCTTCCGGTAATGATTTTGTGGTTATTGATAAAAAGCTATCTGGTAATTTACCTAAATTAGCTAAAGCACTCTGCGATAGGAAATTTGGCATTGGTGCCGATGGATTGCTTTTATTGGATAATTCCAAGCAGATTATGCGTATTTTTAATGCTGATGGCTCTGAGGCGCAGATGTGCGGTAATGGAGCGCGTTGCGCTGCTTTATATATCGGCAAAAAAGAAGGAAAAATAAATACTTTGGCTGGATTGATTAAAACACAGGTATCTAGCCGCCAGGTAAGTGTTCAGCTTACCAGCCCCAAGGATATAAAATTAGATATTCCTTTAAATGTCAACGGCAGGTTAATTAAAGTTAATTTTGTAAATACCGGTGTTCCGCATGTGGTTATTTTTGTGCAGGGGCTGGAGAGTATAGATGTAAGGGGTATTGGTAAAAGTATCCGGTATCATGCAAAGTTTGCCCCGGCCGGGACAAATGTTAATTTTGTAGAAGTAAAGAATAAAAATCTTATCCAGATCCGCACTTATGAAAGAGGGGTTGAGGATGAGACTTTAGCCTGCGGAACCGGAAGCGCGGCAAGTGCCGTAATTTTTGCCTTAAAACAGGCAATTGAAAAGTCAGTGCAGGTTAAAACCCAGAGCGGGGAAACGTTAAAAGTAAATTTTAAGAAAAATAATAATAAATTTCAGGATCTTTGGTTAGCCGGCAGCGCAAAAATAGTTTACAAAGGAGAGTATTATGTTTAAAGGCTCGATTGTGGCCATAGTTACGCCTTTTCATAATGGAAAAGTTGATGAGCATAAATTAAGGGATTTGATCGATTTTCAGATTAAAAATGGAACCAGTGGTATTGTGCCCTGCGGCACAACTGGTGAATCCGCTACTTTAAATTTTGACGAACATGAATTAGTAATTGAAGTTACTATTAATCAGGTTAACAAAAGAGTCCCGGTTATTGCCGGGACAGGATCTAACTCTACCGAGGAAGCGATTAAGCTTACGCAACAGGCTGCCCGTGCCGGAGCTGATGCTTCTTTGCAGGTTTCGCCGTATTACAACCGGCCTACCCAGCGGGGATTATATGAACATTTTAAAGCTATTGCCCAAAGCGTAAAGATCCCGATTATCCTTTATAATATTGCCGGGCGCACCGGCGTAAATATTGAGCCAGAGACAATCGCAAAATTAGCGCTTGATTGTAAAAATATCGTAGCGGTAAAAGAAGCCTCAGGCAGTTTAGATCAGATGTCGCGGATAAAGCAACTTTGCCCGCCAGAGTTCATCCTGATGTCCGGGGATGATTCCCTGACTTTACCGGTATTAAGCATCGGGGGAACCGGAGTAATATCTGTTGTGGCTAATATTGTGCCTAGGGATGTAGCAGATTTAGTTGAGGCTTTTGCCAGAAATGATCTTAAAAAAGCCCAGGCTCTGCATTTTAAATTACTGCCGTTAGTTAAGGCGGTATTTTTAGAGACAAATCCGATACCGATAAAAACAGCAATGGGGTTATTGGGGATGTGCGAGGCAGATTTACGTTTGCCGATGTGCAGTATGTCGGCGGATAATTTAGGTAAACTTAAAAAAGCTTTGCAAGATTACGGATTGCTTAAGTAAAGGAGAACTAAGGATGATAAAGTTAGGAATTGCCGGAGCCTGCGGAAAGATGGGCAGGCGTATTTATGAACTTGCTACTCAGGATAAAGAAATAGAAGTTGGGTTGGCTTTAGAGAAAAAAGGCACGCCTTTGATCGGTAAGGAGTTAGGTAGATTAAAAGTTTCTTCTAATCCGGATGGTTTATTTTTAGTCGATGTTTTGGTAGATTTTACTTTACCGGAAGCAGTTGATGAACATTTGGATTATGTCGCTAAATATAAAAAAGCTTTAGTTTTAGGGACTACTGGCTTAACTGACGCGCAAGTTGAAAAGGTTAAGGAAGTTTCAATGGTGGTGCCGGTGGTTTATTCTCCGAATATGTCTATCGGGGTCAATGTATTATTTTCACTGTTACCGGAGATAGCTAAGAAGCTGGGCCCGGATTATAGTGTGGAGATCATTGAGGCGCATCATAAAGCCAAGAAAGATGCCCCTAGTGGAACGGCTAAAAAATTGGCGGAAGTAGTCAAAGCAGTAACTAAAAAAGAGCTGCCGATTCATTCCATCCGCTTAGGTGACATTTTTGGTGACCATACTGTGGTTTTTTGCGGTAACTCTGAGCGTATTGAAGTTAAACATCAGGCGCATTCGCGTGATCTATTTGCGGTGGGTGCTTTAAAGGCAATTAAATGGATTGCGGGTAAGCCGGCTGGTTTATATACTATGCAGGATGTTTTGAAAGGATAAAAGATGTTCAAGGTATCTAAAAAAATTCAGGAATTACCTCCGTATCTTTTTTTAGAAATTGATAAAGCTAAGCGTAAAGCGCGCAGCGAAGGCAGGGATATTATTGATTTGGGGATCGGGGATCCTGATCAGCCTACGCCAAAACATGTGATTGATGCGTTAAATAAAGCTGTTCTGGACCCGGCAAACCACCGTTATGCTTTGGATCAGGGAATGCCGGTTTTACGCTCGGCAATCGCAGATTGGTATAAACGCCGGTTCGATGTGGTTTTGAATCCGGACACAGAAATCCTTCCGCTTATTGGCTCAAAAGAAGGGATTGCGCATTTTCCTTTAGCTTTTTTAAACCCCGGTGATTTTGCACTGGTGCCGGATCCCTGTTATCCTCCGTATAAAGGAGGCACGATCCTTGCCGGGGGCAAAGTACATTTGATGCCTCTGCTGGAAGCCAATAATTTCTTACCGGATTTTAAAAAGATACCATTCTTAACGCTAAAGAAAGCAAAAATAATTTTTGTAAATTATCCCAATAATCCTACTAATGCTTGTGCCAGTGATAGTTTTTACACGGAATTATTAGAGTTTGCCAGAAAAAACAAGATTATTATTATTTCTGATGTTGCTTACTCAGAGATGGCTTATGACGGATATAAACCGCGCAGCCTTCTGGAATTTCCCGGAGCAAAAGATCTGGTCATCGAGTTCCATTCCCTGTCTAAGACTTATAATATGACTGGCTGGCGCGTGGGCTGGGCCTGCGGTAACCCAACAATGGTCGCGGCTTTAGCAAAAGTGAAATCCAATATTGATTCGGGAATATTTTCAGCTGTGCAATTAGCCGCAGTTTCCGCACTTTCCGGGGATCAGCGTTTTGTGCAAGATATCTGCCAGCTATATCGAGAGAGGCGGGATATTCTGGTCGATGGTTTAAATAGTTTGGGTTGGAAAGTAAATAAGCCCAAGGCAACTTTTTATTTATGGTTTAATACTCCGGGTAAAACGGATTCGATATCTTTTGCCGCACGGCTTTTAAAAGAAGCCAATATTGTGGCTACTCCGGGAGTAGGTTTTGGAAGATATGGCGAAGGCTATATCCGGATGGCTCTAACTGTCGATAAAGAAAGAATAAAAGAAGCGTTAGTCAGGCTTAAAAAAATAACTTAATGGCAATTTGTTACCTTGGGCTCGGATCGAATTTAGGAAACCGCAAAAGGAATATACAGTTGGCTGTTAAAAATATTAACTCACTTCAAAATACCCGCGTAATTAAGAAATCCAGGCTTATCAGTTCTTTTCCTGTTGGCGGACCATCCGGACAGGGCAATTATTTGAATGCTGCTTTAAAAATCAAAACCAATATCTTGCCTAAAAATTTACTTAAAAAACTTAAGAAAATTGAAATTACCCTGGGCCGGGTCAAAAGCGTGCGTTTTGCTCCCCGGGTAATTGATCTAGATATCCTGCTTTATGGCAATAAAATTATTAAAAGCCAAGGATTGACTATCCCGCATCCGCGAATGTTTGAACGTGATTTTGTAATTAATCCTTTAAAAGAGGTGATATGCAGGTAACTGGCGATGCGCAAAAATTAAGCCTTACGCTTAAGAAGCTGGGTAAAAATAAAACAATCGGTTTTGTGCCGACCATGGGTGCTTTGCATGCTGGCCACTTAAGCCTGATTAAACAGGCGGCTAAAGATAACCAGATTGTGGTGGTAAGTATTTTTGTTAATCCGCAGCAATTCGGCCCAAACGAAGATTTGAAACAATATCCGCGCCCGCTTAAAAAAGATATCGCGCTTTGCCGTAAGCAAGGCGTAGATTTTATATTTTTGCCGGATAATAAAATTATGTATCCGCAGGGTTATTCTACTTTTGTTGAGGTTGGTCACTTGAGCCATTTGCTTTGTGGGGCTAAGCGGCCCGGGCATTTTCGCGGCGTGGCCACGGTAGTAGCTAAATTGCTTAATTTAGTCAGGCCGGATAACCTTTATTTAGGCCAAAAAGATGCTCAACAGGCAGTGATTATTTCCCGGA
>JAQTRA010000082.1 GCA_028712045.1 Candidatus Omnitrophota bacterium
CTAGTGACATCCTGCATGTAGGCGCCAAAGGCCTGGGTATTCTTATGTCGAGCACAGGATTAGGAGCTTTAATCGGCGCTTTAGCTTTGGCCCGCCTGGGGGATTTTAAATACAAGGGAAAGCTTTTAATCTGGGCGGGGTTTTATTTTGCCTGTTCTTTAATCGTATTTTCGTTTTCCCGCAATTATTTTGTAGCGATCGTTTCATTAATCTGCGTGGGATGTTCCAGCGTTACGGCAATTGCTTTAATTAACACGCTTATTCAGATTAAAGTCCCGGATGAATTTCGCGGCCGGGTAATGAGTTTGTTTATGATCACCTTTGCCGGAGTCATGCCTTTTGGTAATTTAATCTCCGGGACATTAGCGCAGGCTTTTGGGGTAGCCCAGGCTTTATTTTTCTGCGGCTTAATCTGTATGGTGTTATTTACGTTAATTAACTTTTTATTTCCAGGATTAAGAGACCTATAGAATTCATTTGCTTTCTTACGATATTTTGCTAAAATTATATTTAGTAAGTAAGATATCGTAATATTTAAATATATTTATTAATCTAGAGAGGAGAGAAGCATGAAAAGGTTGTTAAGTTTCGCGGTAGTGGTTTTAGTTTTAGTGGCTTTATCTGGTTGTGGTAAAAAGCAGGAGATGGAGGAGTTGCAACCGATTACCATGGAATCTTTAAGTACGGTTACTGGTTCTACTCCGGCTGTCCCGGATTTTAAGGATCAGGAAATTAAAGTAACTGCTCCGGTAACTAAAGAATCATTACCCCTGCCACCTCAGGGACCGTATAGCCCTTCCGCTAATGAGATTCAGACAGCTTTAAAGAATGCCGGTTTCTATACTGGTAGCGTGGATGGAAAGCTTGGCCCCAAGAGCAAAAAAGCAATTGAAGATTTTCAGAGTGCTAATGGTTTAAAAGCCGATGGTAAAGTAGGGCCGAAAACTTGGGAAGCGCTGGGTAAATATTTAAGCGCTGCTCCTATAGTCAAAAGATAAAATAGAAAAATCTAAAAGGTTAAGTTAAAGAGAATCCCAACAATTATGTTGGGATTCTCTTTTTCATAATGGTATAATATAAACCAAGATGACAAATTTTCCGCAGGAGTTTCTTTTTGGAGCAGCAACTGCAGCGCACCAGGTTGAGGGAGATAATATTCATAATGACTGGTGGGCGGCTGAGCAAAAAGGCGATTTAAAAGAAGCTTCAGGACAGGCTTGCCGCCATTATGAGCTTTTTTCCCGGGATTTTGCCATAGCTCAGGAGCTTAACCATAATTGCCATCGTTTTTCCCTGGAGTGGAGCCGCATTGAGCCGCAAGAAGGGGTTTTTGATGCAGCGGCGATTGAGCATTACCATCAAGTTATCGCGGATTTAAAAAGCCGCAATATCCAGCCGGTAGTTACCCTGCTGCATTTTACTAACCCAGTTTGGTTTGCCCAAAAAGGCGGCTGGACAAAATCTAAGCTTAAAAAATATTTTCTGCGTTTTGTGGAAAAAGTGGTAAAAGAATATGCCCGCGAAGTAAAATTCTGGATTACTATAAATGAACCGCTGGTTTATTCCTCGCATTCGTATTTATTAGGGGTTTGGCCGCCTAAACAAAATTCATTATGGCAAACTGCTAAAGTAACGCTTAATCTGGCGCAAACGCATGTTCAAGCTTACCGGATCATCCATAAAATTTATCAGGATAGTTCTTTAGCCAGGCCTTATGTGAGTATTGCGGCAAATTTGCAGGCATTTGAGATCTGCCAGCCTACTCTGAGAAACAGGCTGGCTTTTTATTTGCGGCATAAATTATACAATCTTTATTTTATTAAACGGCTTTGGCAAAAACATACCCTGGATTATATCGGGTTAAATTATTACGGCAGGAATTTAATCCATGTAGAAGATTTAAGTTTAAGGAGTTTGTTACTGGCTACTTGTCAGCATAATCATCACCGGCTGCGTAAAAATTCTTTAGGCTGGGATATTTACCCGGAAGGCTTGTATAAACTTTTATTAGCTTTGAAAAAATTTAACCTGCCGGTGATGATTACTGAAAATGGTATTTGCACTGAAGATGACGATTTAAGATGGGATTATATCCGCGAACATCTGCTGGCGATGCATAAAGCCATGCAGGAGGGGGTCAAAGTAATCGGCTATATTTATTGGTCATTAATTGATAATTTTGAGTGGGCCGAGGGTTTTACCCCGCGTTTTGGCCTGGTGCAGATAGATTATCAAAACCAGCAGCGGATCATTAGAAAGAGTGCGAGAAAATTAGCGGAAGTTTTTAAGAGCAGGGAAATTTAAGATGGATCCTCAAGACAAAGAATTTGCCATAAAAGAATTACCATTTTTTGCTGAGATTAATAAAGTTCAGGCTGCGGCAATCAACGCCAAAAGCGAGATTGTCGAATACCGTAAGGGCCAGTTAATTTATGCCGAAGGCTCTGCCCCCAGCGCTTTTTATTGCATTATTTCCGGCCGGGTGCAGATTTATACTAAAGATAACGCCGGCCAGAAGTTGGTCCTGGAGTATCTGCATCGCGGAAAATATTTCGGGATCATTTCTTTACTGACCAGTGAGCCGCATTCCGTGAGCAGCGAAGCAATAAATGATTGCACAATTTTAGTAATTAAAAAAGAGGATTTTGATTTTGTTCTAAAGAGTATTCCCCGCCTGGCTATTGATTTAAGCCGCACCTTAAGCCGCCGCCTTAAACGTAAAGATATCCATCAAAAAAGAATATTTGAAAGCACAGTTATCTCAGTTTTTAGTTCTTATTCACAATCCGGGAAAACTACTTATGCTTTAAATCTTGCGCTTAGCCTTAACCGGGAGACCCGTAAATCAGTAATTATATTAGATATCCTGCCTCAGGATAAGACGCACACCTTGCCGCATAAGTTATTGCTGGATGCTCCGGCTGTGTTGGATTTATCTGCCTGCACAGAGATTCATACTTTGCCGCGTGATTTTATTTCTAAAAGTAAATTTGGCGTGGATCTTTTTTGTTTTTATTATTCCGAAGATGATTCCGCTTGTTTAAAAAGATTGATTGAAATAGTCAGTTTTTTGGTTAATGATTACCACTATATTATTTTAGATTTGCCGGCAACTATGGACCGGGCGATTATCAGTATGCTTAACCAGTCGGATTTAATTCATATCTTAAGCGGCCCGGACGCGGTTGATTTAAAACGGACGAATAATCTGATCAGCCGGCTTAAAAAAGATTTTAATTTTGATACTCAAAAAATCAAAACAATTATTAATGAATATAAATTAGCCAAGATTGATTATAGTCAGCAATTAGATATTTTAGGCCAGGATATTTTTGCGACTATCCCGAAAATAGATTTTAATGCCGCGGAGCGCTTGATTATTGAGCAGCCGGATGGCGAGTATTCTAAAGCGGTAAGAAGAATTGCCCGGCAACTTGGCGATTGCCTGGTGGGTCTGGTTTTGGGCGTAGGCGTAGGCTATGGATTTTGCCATGTCGGGGTATTAAAAGTTATTGAAGAGGAAAATATTCCGATTGATATTATCGCCGGCTCAAGCATTGGTTCGCTGATTGCCAGCCTTTGGGCTATTGGTAAAAGTAGCCAGGAGATTTTAGAGATTACCCGGGAATTCAGAGAGCCCAAACATATCTGGGGGTTAATTGACATGACTTTCCCCAGCTTAAGTTTTATGAAGGGTAATAAGCTTTACCGTTTTTTAAAAAAACATTTAGGCGATAAAACATTTTATGATGTAAAATTGCCTTTAAGGATAATTGCCTCTGATGTGCGCAGGAAAGAACCGAGAGTTTTAGATAAAGGGCTCTTAGTTGACGCGATAATGGCCAGCTGCTCGATGCCGGGAATATTTGCTCCTTTTAAATTCAGAGGAGAGATGCTGTTGGATGGCGGGGTAACCCATCCCTTGCCTACTGAGCCGTTATTAAAAATGGGAGTAAAGAAAATTATTGCCGTAAATGTGACTCCTTCGCGGGAGGATATCTTAAGCCAATTGTCAAAACTCAAAAGCGGTGTTTCTTCTGAAACTGAGCTTAACGCACAGAAAAGTAAATCCCTGGGTTTATTTAACCGTTTAAAAAGTATTTTTAATTTAAACATCGTAGATATTATTTTTAGCAGTGTTGAAGTTTTACAATCGGAAGTAGCCCGGCGCGAAGGGGAACTGGCGGATATTGTATTACATCCGGATACTTCGGGTTTATTTTGGCTGGAGCTGCATAAGGCAGATGAGTTTGCCCGCAGAGGAGAGATTGAGGCGCGTAAAAACTTAGATAAAATTTGGCAATTAGTTAATGAATAAACGAGGAGGAATAATGAAATTTAAGAATCAGTTTTTGCTTACGGTTATTTACTGTTTTTTAGCTACTGTTTTATTTGGCTGTACGACCATGAAAGAGATGGCTAAGGGTTTTGCCGGAGTGTCCACGGAAGTTTTGGAAGCTAAGCGCAAAGATGCCATTAAAAAGTCTTTTGCTTTAGATTACGCTAGTTGTTATAAAGAAGTAAAAGAGTTATTAAAAACAAAAGTAACCCCGGTGCAAAATGAAGCGCAGGTAGATGACC
>JAQTRA010000083.1 GCA_028712045.1 Candidatus Omnitrophota bacterium
ACCGGGATCAAATATAAATTAGAGATGATTATGCCGGTAGATGCTAAGGGTGCGTTTGATCAGACTACCGGTGAGTTTTGCGGTTTGCGCGTGCATGATGCCAACGCGCCAATCTTAGAAAAGTTAGAAAAGCTGGGGGCTTTACTAATGAATTCCAAGATCAGCCATTCGTATCCACATTGCTGGCGTTGCAAAAATCCGGTTATTTTCCGGGCAACTAAGCAGTGGTTTTTAAATATGGGGCATAATGATTTACGTAATAAACTGCTTAAAGAAATCAGCCAGCAGATAAAATGGGTGCCGGCCAGCGGCCAGGAAAGAATGTCGGCAATGGTTTCTTTGCGGCCTGACTGGTGCCTTAGCCGTCAGCGATATTGGGGTGTGCCGATCCCGGCGTTAATTTGTAATAGTTGTAAAGAAGAGTTTCTGTCCAGCCAGGTAATTAAAAATTTTGCTCAGCTTTGTGCGAAAACAGGATCCGACTGCTGGTTTGAATTGCCGGTTAAAGATTTTTTAACCGGTGATATAAGCTGCCCGCATTGCCAAGGAAAAGATTTTTCTAAAGGCGCGGATATTTTGGATGTCTGGTTTGATTCCGGGGTAAGCAGCCAGGCAGTGCTCAAGAAAAGAAAAGAACTGGAATTTCCCGCCAGCCTGTACCTGGAAGGGTCTGACCAGCATCGCGGCTGGTTTCAGTCTTCGCTTATTCCGGCAATGTGCATTGATAATCAGGCTCCTTTTAAAAATGTGCTGACGCATGGTTTTGTGGTAGACGGGTCAGGCCGCAAAATGTCAAAATCTTTAGGCAATGTAATTTCCCCATTTGAAATTATTAAAACCTATGGCGCGGATATTTTGAGGATGTGGGTAGCCTCCAGCGATTACAATGAAGATATCCGAATTTCTACGGTTATTTTAAGCCGGCTATCAGAAGCTTATCGCAAGATCAGAAATACAGCGCGGTTTATCTTAAGTAATCTTTATGATTTTAATCCGGATAGCGATCAAGTTAAGGTTGAGGATTTTCGCACAATCGATAAATGGATACTTAGCCGTTCGAATTCTTTGATCAAGGCAGTGGAAAAGGCTTATGATGATTTTGAATTTCATAAAGCTTATAAATTAATCTATGATTTCTGTAACGAAGATTTATCGATGTATTATTTAGATATGGCTAAAGGCCGTTTATATACTTATGCCGCGGATTCCCAAGAAAGAAGGGCAGCCCAGACAGCCTTGCATATTGTGCTGAATTGTTTAGTGCGCCTGGCGTCTCCGATTTTAGTTTTTACCGCCGAGGAGATCTGGCAGCATATGATTAAAGAGAAAAAAGACAGCCAGATTACCAGCGTGCATCTTTTAAATTGGCCCAAGCTTTTTGCGTTGCCGGCAGAAGAAAAAGAGATTGAAGAGCAGCTTAAACCGATATTAAATTTAATTCCGGAGGCAGCTAAAGCCTTGGAAGAGATGCGCACCAAAGGCGAGATCGGCAGTTCATTTGACGCGCAAATAAATATATTGACAAAAACCCAGGATCGTTATACATTCTTACAGCGCTTGCAAGGACAGTTACCGGAGATTTTTAAGGTTTCTCAGGTTAAGGTAACGTTGCAAGCCGGAAATGAAAAAGAACTTTCTCTGGAAGTCACTAAGGCGCAAGGCGAGAAATGCCCGCGCTGCTGGAATTATTCTTCAGAGATCGGTAAACATCTAGAGCATCCTTTGATTTGCGATAATTGTTTTAAAGCGGTGCAAGGGGGAGTAAAGTGAAAAAGAAGTTTACTAAAACAGAACTTAAAGATTTTAAAAAAATTGTCCTGAAGCGTAAAAATCAGATCATTGATGACATTCAGCATATATCTGATGACACTTTGAAAAAATCACAGAAAGAAGCATCCGGAGATATCTCCGGTTATACTTATCATATGGCTGATGTGGCTACGGATAATTATGACCGTGAGTTTTCCTTAAGCTTAGCTTCCAGCGAAAGGCAGTCTTTGTATGAATTAGAGGACGCGCTTAAAAGAATTGATGACGGATCTTTTGGAATTTGCGATGGCTGCAAGGGCCATATTTCTAAGATCAGATTAAAAGCAGTACCCTCTGCCCGTCTTTGTATCAAGTGCCAGGAAAAAAGGGAAAAGAAGTAAACCTGCTTTACCATATAAGATGATGCTGATCATCATAACCTGCGTTATTTTCCTAGACCAACTTACCAAATATTTCGCGATAAATTTCCTGCAACTTAATACGCCGGTCAGCCTGATCAATAATTTTTTATACCTTACCCTGGTGCATAACCGCGGGGCAGCTTTTGGTTTGTTTAAAAATCAGCTGCTGATGTTTGTGCTGATTTCTGTTTTTGCCATTGCGCTTATTTTCTTTCACCTTAAAAATAAAAAGAACTCATTTGTTTCCCGAATAGCCTTAAGTATGATTTTAGCCGGCGCCGTAGGCAATCTTATCGACCGCCTGCGTTTTGGCTATGTAATTGATTTTTTAGATTTTCGGGTCTGGCCGGTGTTTAACCTGGCGGATTCGGCGATAACCATTGCCGCAATATTTTTAACCTGGGAGATACTTTTTTATAAAAATGCTGCCTGAGATCTGCCATATCGGTGTGTTTACAATTTATTCCTACGGACTTACTTTAGTCCTGGCTTTTTTTGCCGGAACTTATTTATGTGCTGCCCAGGCCAGAAGAGAGAAGACGGATCCGGATTTAATTTTTAATCTCTTATTTGTTATTTTTATTTCCGGAGTAATCGGCTGCCGGGTATTTTATATCCTGCTGAATTTGCCTTTTTATCTGGCTAATCCGCTTGAGATTATAATGCTGCAACACGGAGGCATGGCCTGGTTTGGCGGGTTGATCTTTGGAACGCTGGCGGGTTTTATATTCGCGAAAAAAAACAAGATGGACTTTTTAAAAACCGCGGATTTAGTTGTCCCGTTTGTAGCTTTGGGCCAGAGCATCGGCCGGATCGGATGTTTTTTAAATGGGTGTTGTTTCGGCCGCGAGGCTAGCGTGGGGATATACTCTCCGGTTTTTCATAAAATACTTATTCCAACCCAGCTGTATTCAAGTTTACTTTTATTGCTGATCTTTTTACTTTTAAGGACAATGCAGAATACCAAGCATCTTCCGGGGTTGATCCTTTATACCTATCTTTTTTTCTATTCATTAAAACGCCTGCTGATGGAATTCCTGCGTAATGACAGCCCCAGGATAATTTTTGGGCTGACTTTCTTCCAATTATTAAGCCTTACGGTTTTAGTTTTTTCTGCCTTAAGAATTGCCCGGATGATTAAAAAATCTAAAAAATAATGGATGACTTGCAGCAATTTATCTTAGAAGTTTCCGAAGATCAGGCGCTGATGCGTTTGGATTTGTTGTTAACTAATTACGCGGCGCAAAATAACCTGGTGCTATCGCGGACGCATATTCAGAAACTAATCCTGGAGGGAAAAGTTTTTGTAAATTCAAAAATCATCCGCAAAGCTAATCATAAAGTAAAACCGAATGAGCATGTCCAGGTAATTTTGCCGGAAAAAGAAAAGCAGGAGTTATTGCCGGAAAAGATAGCTTTGGATGTGGTTTATGAAGATGATGATTTAGCAATTATTAATAAACAAACTGGCCTGGTGGTGCATCCGGCTCCGGGTAACCGGCAGCATACTTTAGCTAACGCCTTGCTTGGCCGCTTTAAACAGCTTTCGGATATTAATAAAGACCGTCCGGGCATTGTGCATCGGCTGGATAAAGAGACGAGCGGTTTGTTAGTTATTGCTAAAAATAATGCCAGCCATCTAAACCTGGCTAAGCAGTTTTCCGAGCATAGTATCGAGCGAAAATATATTGCTCTGGTCAGTGGCCGGGTGGAATTCGATGAGGATGTTATTGAAGCGCCGATTGGCAGGCATCCGACTAAGAGGCAGAATATGGCAGTAAGTTATCTGGAAAATACCCGGTATGCCAAGACTCTTTATAAAACTTTAAAGCGGGGAAAAGACTTTAGCCTGTTAGAGTTAAAGCCTTTTACCGGCCGGACACATCAACTCAGAGTGCATCTGGCGTTTTTAGGCCATCCGATCCTTGGCGATATCAAATATGGCAAAGATAATTCTTTTGGCCGCATGGCTTTGCATGCCAAAGAGATTGGTTTCATTCATCCGACAACCGGAAAGTTTGTGCATTTCACTAGCGACATGCCTGCCGAGTTTGAAAGTTTTTTAAAACAAAATACTTGATTTTTACCTAACCTTTGTTATAGTAAAGGTTAATAACTATAGAAAAACAATAACAGGAGGAAACAATGAATCGAAAAGGCTCTGCTTCCTTAATAATTTTAATCGTTTTAATTATTATTTCTTTAGGTTTAGGCGCAGGCGCGTTTTATCTTTATCAGCAGGAGCATGCGAAAAATATACAGCTGCAGGTCCAGATCGATGAGTTAACTACCCGCCAGAAAATTACTGAAGACAAGCTTGATGAAGCTAAAAAACAAGCCGCGGAGTTTCAGCTTAAGGTTGAGGAATCAAAAGTTCAGATAACAGCTTTAACTAATG
>JAQTRA010000084.1 GCA_028712045.1 Candidatus Omnitrophota bacterium
TTGAATTAGCCAAAGAATTAATTAATTTTGGGGTCGAGATAATTTCAACCGGAGGCACGGCCAAGCTTTTACGGGAAAATAATATTACCGTAACCGAAGTTTCGCAGTATACGGGTTTTCCGGAGATGCTCGATGGCCGGGTAAAAACTTTGCATCCTAAGATTCATGCCGGGTTGCTGGCTTTACGCGATAATCCTGAACATCTGCAGGTTTTAAATCAGCAGAATATCGGCCTGATTGACATGGTGGTAGTAAATTTATATCCATTTGAAAAAACTATTAATCAGCCGCTCGTCAGCATTAATGAGGTTATTGAAAATATCGATATTGGCGGGCCGGCAATGCTGCGATCGGCTGCGAAGAATTATCGTTCGGTGGCAGTAATTTGTAACCCCGGCCGTTACGCCCAGATAATCTCAGAATTAAGAAAGAATAACGGTAGTTTACCGCCTGAGTTATTAGGCCAGCTGGGTATTGAGGTTTTTAATCATACCAGTAAATATGATGCGGCGATTTATAATTATTTAAGTAATCTAGATAAGCCTAAAAAATCTGAAAAATTCGTTAGTGAGCTTACTTTGGCTTTTGAAAAAATCCAGGAGCTGCGTTACGGAGAGAACCCGCATCAGCAAGCAGCATTTTACCGGGAAAAAAATAGAAATCTTGGGTTGGCTAATTTAAAACAATTGCAGGGTAAAGAACTATCATTTAATAATATTTTGGATCTTAACGCTGCCTTAGAATTAGTCAGGGAATTTACTGATCCGGCGGCGGTAATTGTAAAACATAATAATCCCTGCGGAGTAGCGCAAGATAAGCAGATAGATAAAGCATTTTTAAATGCCTGGAAATGCGACCAGCTTTCTGCTTACGGGGGCATTGTGGCTTTAAACCGGAAAATGGATTTAAAAACTGCTAAGTTGGTGCTAAAAAGCGGGTTTCTAGAGTGTATAATTGCGCCGGGTTTTGATTCAGAGGCTTTAGTTTTGTTTAAAGATAAGAAAAATTTACGTTTAATTCAATTATCGGATTTTGCTGCTGTTAATGAGCCGGAGTTTAAGCGCATCAGCGGCGGGATGCTTTTACAGGATAAAGATTTGAAAACCTTAGATTTAAATAACCTTAAAGTTGTAACTAAAGCTAAGCCCAGCAAGCAGGACCTGCAAAGTTTAATTTTCGGCTGGAAAGTTGCCAAGCATGTAAAATCTAATGCTATTGTTTTAACTCGCGGTACCAAAAGTGTGGGTATCGGCGCCGGCCAGATGTCCAGGGTTGATTCGGTAATGCTGGCTAAAAAGAAAGCCGGGCCTTTAAGTAAAGGAAGCTGCCTGGCTTCCGATGCTTTTTTCCCTAAAGCCGATGCTATATTCTGGGCGCATAAAGCCGGGGCCAGGGCAATTATCCAGCCCGGAGGCTCTATCGCTGATCAGGAGATCATTGCTGCCTGCGATAAGTATAAGATGGCCATGGTTTTTACCGGCTTAAGGCATTTTCGGCATTAATGTATGGCTTACCCGTCAGTTATAAAATATTTAAATTCCTTTCCTGACTACGAATTAAATATAAAATATTCCTATAAAAAAGATTTGAATCTAACGCGCGTCCAAGGTTTTCTGGCGCTTTTAGGAAATCCCCAGGATGGTTTGCGCGTTATCCATATCGCCGGGACAAAAGGCAAGGGTTCAACCTGCGCTTTTGTGGCGTACATCCTCAGGGAGTCGGGTTTTAGCGTGGGGCTTTATACCTCGCCGCATTTAAAAGATTTCCGGGAGCGCATCAGGATCCTGACTCCGTCATTGCGAGGAGCGCAAGCGACGAAGCAATCCCGGAAACGAGATTGCTTCGCCCCTGCGGGGCTCGCAATGACTAGAAGGTTGGTTTGTGATTTCGAAGGGATGATTTCTAAAGAAGCATTAACGGGTTTAGTTGAAGAATTAAAGCCGGCAATTAATCAATACAATCGTTGTTCAAAATACGGCCAGCTTTCATTTTTTGAAATTTATACGGCTTTAGCTTTCCTGTATTTTAAACGCCAAAAAGTAGATTTTGCGGTTTTAGAAACCGGCCTGGGCGGCAGGCTGGATGCGACTAATGTTGTTGATCCTCTGGTTTGTGGGATTACGCCGATCAGCTTAGAGCATGTGCAGAAGCTGGGCAATACCTTATCCAAAATTGCCGTCGAGAAAGCCGGGATTATTAAGAGTAGCGCAATTATAATATCTGCTTCGCAGGCTAAAGAAGCCAAAGCAGTAATCCATCAACAATGTAAAAAATTACACTCCGAGTTTTATGAAGTGGGCAGAGAAATTAAATATTCTAATTCCAAAAATGGTTTGGTGATTAAAGGTTTAAAAAATAATTATAAAAACTTACGTCTTAACCTTTTAGGGGCGCATCAGCAGGCAAATGCGGCTTTAGCCGTTGGCTTAGTTGAAGGCTTGAGTTTTTACGGATATGATTTTAAGGTTTCGGATATATGTCAAGGGCTTAGTAAAGCTGTCTGGCCGGGAAGATGCGAAATAATCCAAAAAAATCCTTTAATTATTTTAGATGGCGCGCAGAATTTAGCTTCGGCGCAGGTTTTAAGGCAAGCAATAGAAAATAATTTTAAATACCAAAAACTAATTTTAGTTTTAGGAATTTCAGCGGATAAGGATATCGCGGGGATCTGCAAAGAACTGGATTCTTTAGCGGATGAGATCATTCTTACCCGCGCCACAACGCAACGGGCAGCTGAACCAACAAAATTAGCCGGATATTTTAAGCGAAAACTGCATTTGACGCCAAGCGTAAAAGAAGCTAAGCTTTTAGCCGGAAGATTAGCTGGTAAACAAGACCTGATTTTAGTTACCGGTTCATTATTTGTAGTCGGAGAGTTCAGGAATGTGGGAAGATAATTTACAGGATACAATTGCTGCAATTTCTACGGCTACAGGCGAGGGGGGTATTGGTATTGTGCGCCTTAGCGGCGATGAATCTTTGGCTATCGCGGATAAAATATTTGCAGGCTTAGATAAGCAAAAGCCGTCGCATTTTAAAAGCTATACCGTGCATTACGGTAAAATCGTGGATAACCAAAAAATTATCGATGAAGTTATCCTGACGGTTATGCGCGGCCCTAAATCTTATACTCGTCAGGATGTGGTGGAGATAAATTGCCACGGTGGAATGCTATCTTTGCGTAAGATTTTAGAACTAGTCCTGAAACAAGGCTGCCGTTTAGCTACTCCGGGTGAGTTTACCAAGCGGGCATTTTTAAATGGCCGGATTGACCTGGCCCAGGCAGAAGCGGTGATTGATATAATCCGGGCTAAAACCGAGTCCGCGCTTAAAATAAGTTTAGGGCAGTTAAGCGGCAGTTTATCCGCTGAGATTAATAAAATCCGCCAGAAATTATTAGATATTTTAGTAATTTTAGAGGCAAATATTGATTTTCCCGAAGAAGGTATCCAGCCGCAAGATCGAAAAAATTTATCGCTGGGGCTGGCTGCGGTTGAGGCACAGTTAAATACATTATTAAACAGTGCCACCGGCGGCAGGATTTTGCGTGAAGGCTTGCAAATAGTTATTTGCGGTAAACCTAACGTAGGTAAGTCTTCGCTTTTAAATGCCTTGCTTAAAAAAGAGCGTTCAATTGTTACTTCGGTTGCCGGGACTACGCGGGATTCGATTGAAGAGATGATCGATATTAAAGGAATCCCGGTAAAAATTGTGGATACTGCCGGAATTCTTAAGCCGCGTAATTTAATCGAAAGAAAAGCGGTTCAGCGTTCCCGGCAGCAGATTAAATTAGCCGACCTAATAATTATTTTATTTGACGCCAGCTCCAGGTTGGATGCCCAGGATTGGAAAATAATTAAAGAAATAAAAAATAAGCCGGCGGTCGCGGTCCTGAATAAAATTGATCTTAAGGCCCGGATCGAAAAAGGCCTGGTGAATCAAGAATTTGAAAGAGTAGTCAGCCTTTGCGCCAAGCAAGCCAAAAATATCAATCTGTTAGAAGATGCTCTTTATAATTTTGTTTATCAGGGTAAACTTCCCAGCCCGGAATTAATTTTGGTAAGTAACCTGCGGCATATCCAGGCTCTGGAAGCTGCTCAAAAACTGGTCAGCGAAATCAAGGCTAGTTCAATGGATAAGCTGCCGCCGGAGTTTATCGCGCAAAATTTAAAAGACGCCTGTGTTTATTTAGATAAGATTTTGGGTAAGAATTTTTCCGGCGATCTTCTGGACAGGATTTTTACGGATTTTTGTATCGGTAAATAATTAAAGCTTGGTTTCTTTGTTATTAATCGTTTTAATTACTTTGCTGAACAAATCGTTAAGCGAGAATGGTTTGACAAAATACCCCACTGCTCCCAAAGCATAAGCCTTTTTTATATCCGCTAAATTACCAAAACCGGAAATAATAATTATGGGGATTTCGCGGGTTTCTAAATTTTTATTCAGGATTTCGCAGATTTCAAATCCGCCTAAATCCGGCATGAGCAGGTCAAGTAAGATCAGGTCCGGTTTAAA